>DZBP01000060.1 GCA_022729915.1 Draconibacterium orientale
AAAAGTTTTGCAAGATGTAATTTTGAATCTACAATCGTCTACTAATAACGATGTTTGGCAAGATTTTGAATTGCGCTTCAATGAGGTGCACTCGGAGTTTTACGAAAAGCTCAGTCGGCAATTTAAAGAACTTACACCCAACGAAATACGCCTTTGTGCATTCTTAAAATTCAATATGACTACCAAAGAGATTTCGGCTATCACACAGCAATCAGCTCGAAGCATAGAAGTAGCACGTGTGCGTTTGCGCAAAAAACTTCTCATTACCAACACCAGCATCAATCTGGTAACTTTTTTGAGTGAGTTGTAGGTTGATAATGAGGCATTTACTTGTTCTTAGTTCTGCTTTAATAGATTTCGAAAATGGTTTTTCAAATGTTACAAAAAAATAAACTTTAAGAAAAAGTAAAAAAGAACAGCCTAATATATTAGACTTCTTGTAAATTGATTTTCTGGTTTACAACAAGTCTATTAAATTTTCAGCTATTTCATTTACATCTCTTGGTTCATTAAATAACATTTTTTTTTATCAGAAAAACTCTTTTTAAAATATTTTTTGTATTTTTGAACTAAATTTTTAAATTAAAATTCAATGCAAGACCAAGATATTGCTTTTAATAATTTATTGGAAACCGAGCAAACCAAAATATACAAGCAAGCAGAAGATTTAATATCTAAGTTCATGCAAGTTTCGTCTGTTTTTGCTGTTTTGCTAGGTTTGTTTTACGATGATTTGGTGCTTTCCATCTTTCTGGCAAGTTCACAACTGGGAATTTTTTATTTGGTAAAAAAATTTGTTTCGTCTCAAAAAACAAAGATTTTTGCCTTAGGAATTATTTTCGGAACTTGGGTTACGGTTTATGTGCCCATTTCTAATGGTGTTTTTATAATAAATTACATGTACTTTGCTTATTATATTGCACTTATCATTTTTCAAAACAAAGAGCTAATGATAGTTGGTCCTATTGTGGCTATTGGTTATAATGTATTGCAATATATTTTTATCAATTTTGAGTTTTCAAAACAATTTATTATAACTAATTATCGAAACTATGGCACATACAGCCTTCATGAATTAATTTGGGGCATAATACTCAATGTTACAGTAGGTTTTGCTGCATATTACTTAACTAGGCTTTTAGAACAGAAAAATCTCGATAATATTTTAAATACTCAATTACAAAATGAGCAAATTAAAACTTTTGAGAGGTACAAAGAATTTGCCACTGAAATAGAAAACAACAATTTAACGCTCGAAAAAAACATAGAAGAAACCGACTATATTGGAAAATCGCTCAATAATATAAAACTAAAACTAGCCGAAGCCAACATAAAAGAAGAAAGAGAAAAATTTTTGAACGAATACAATAGCAAAGGGATAACCAAAATAAGTGAAATTTTGAGAATGCAAAATCTTGATTTTAATGATTTAAGCTATTTTTTAGTTTCGGAAGTTGTAAAATATGTCAATGCAAACCAAGGTGCAATTTTTATAGCCAATGAAGACAAAATGGGCGAAAAATTCTTAGAACTTTCGGCAGCTTATGCTTATGAAAAGCGAAAATACATCGACCGTAAAATTTTACCCGGCGAAGGTGTAGTTGGCACTGCTTACATCGAAAATAAAAGTGTATATATGACCAAACTACCCGAAGATTATTTGCTTTTGAAATCGGGTTTAGGAAAAACGATTCCAAAAGCCATTATTGCACAGACCATTAGCTACAACGACGAAATTGTAGGCATCATAGAAATAGCTTCGCTCAAAGAGTTTGAACCTTACGAAATGCACTTTATCGAAACTATCTCAGAATACATTGCTTCAACTATTATTTCTGAAAAATCGAAGATAAGAACAGCTACATTGCTCGAAAAATCGAACCAACTCACCGAAAAAATGAGAGATAGAGAACAACAATTGACGGAAAAATTAAACGAACTCGAGATTAAAAACGATGAATACAAACTACAAATTGAGAATTTGAAAAGAATGTTAAGAAAATTGTAATTCTATGGAAATTAGTCTGTTATAGTACGTTTTGCGTTAGGTGCTAATAATTTGTTTAAGTCCCAAATCGAACATAATTTTTTAGCATTTCGGGATTTTCCTCTAAAATAGTTCCAATTACTACAACATCGGCACCCGAAGCAAATGCATTGTTCATTTGAGCAAGGCTTCTAATACCACCACCTACAATTAATGGAATTGAAATATTTCGTTTCACTTCGGCAATCATTTCCGAACTAACCGGTTTTGCAGCTCCGCTTCCGGCTTCGAGGTAAATTAGTTTGTTACCCAGTAGTTCGCCAGCTATTGCCGTTGCCGTTGCAATATCTACTTTGGAGTGCGGAATAGCCTTTGTGTTACTCATATATTCTACCGAAGTTTGCACACCGCTTTCAACCAAAATGTAGCCGGTTGATATAATTTCTAAGTTTGATTTTTTCAAAAAAGGAGCTGCAATTACATGGTTTCCAATCAAAAATTCCGGATTCCTACCCGAAATAAGCGACAAAAAAAGCAATCCATCAGCATTATCGGAGATTTGAATTACGCTTCCCGGAAAAATTATTACCGGAATGGCTGTGCGTTTTTTTATTTGTTGTATTAAAATTGTTAAAGAATTAGCAATTAAGCTTCCACCCACAAAGAAATAATCAATTCCAATGCTTTCGGCTAGGTCTATTTTTTTTTGCAAAGCGATGGTTTCTAAACTTTTATCGGGGTCTAGAAGTACAGCAAGTTGTTTCTTGTTTCTACAAAAATTTTGATATATCGACGGGTTTTCCAAAGTTGATAACTTATTTTTTTTGTTTCTGATTTCTATTTTATAAATTATTTACTTGTCCAAACTACTAAATAGCCCTTGTAATCAAAGTATTGCATTTGATAGCTTTTGTTTTCGTTATTCGAAATAATATGACCAGTAAAATAGCCTTTATTGTCTTCTATTGGATCAATTTTTAGATTGTCAATAAAATTTATATTTTTCTTTCCATAAACTTTATACAATGCTTCTTTTGCACACCAATGCAAATACAATTTAAGAATATCCTTCTCTATATCAATATTTTCAAGCTCCGTTTTGTGCAAAAATTTCAAAGCCACACGTCCTATCTTGTCCGAAATTACTTCGGTATCTATTCCAATAATAGAAGTTGGTGATAAGGCTACTACCACCAAATTATGTGTGTGTGAGATGCTTATGTTGTAACCATTGGTCAAAAATGGCTTTCCAAAATCATCGTAATCAATTATTGTTTTTTGCGAGAAAAAAGTACTCACCATTAAGCGTGTGGCTAACCATTCCAATTTTCGTTGTTCGTTTCTAAATTCGTCTATTTGAACTAACTCGCTTTGTGAATAGCCAATATTAACCAGAGAATTAATGAAAGTATCTAAGCTCTCATTAATCTCCCAAAACAAAAGAAAACTATTTTCAAATATTTCTTTTTTTAATGTTAATGCCATTTGAGTGATGGAGATTTGTTAAATAAATAACTATCAAAGTATTAAGCAATGAACCAAATTAAATTATTTTTCCGTTTTGTCAAGTGCTTAAAATCTATTTGATTACAAAAAGGCTTGCTCAAATTAAAATAGCACTGGTGCTTAAATCATTTCCATTCTAATGTTTCCATTAAATGAATTATATCTGTTTTTAAAAAATCTATTACCGGAGCTAACGAATCTTTATTGGGTACGTTGTTGAAATAAAGCGAACCACGCAAAAAATTCTTGGTACTGTCGGTAATATGAAATTGCAAAGGAGTTGCCGCATTTCCTTTAATTACATATAATATTCCATACGCTTTTTTGTCTTCATTTATAAAAATTTGTTCACTTATGGCATCAGCTTTTATGCTATGCTTGTATGCCAAAGTATGCGAATCTTCTATAAATTTATGCAAAGAATCGGAAATGCTAATATTTTTATAGCTCAAATAGATTCGAGCATTAAAATTTTTAAGATAAATGTTTTTCCAACAATAATCTGTATTTTTGGGTTCTTCTATCGACGAATAAGTCGGAAACTCAAATACATAAGGACATAAAGAATCGAAATGCTGGTAGTTACGCTCCGGAAAATCTATTCTGAAATAAGCTTTGGGTTTTGGAGTAAACTCGCTAGAGCACGACCAAATCCCAATCGCTAAAAATAATGTTAAAAGACTTAATTTTAATACTTTAGCCATTTCCACAGTTCTTTGTAAGTTATCTTTTTGCCATAAAGTAAAATTCCAGTTCTGTAAATTTTAGCTGCAACCCAAGTTGTTCCGATAAATGTTGCGATTAATAAAAACATTGACAAAGCCATTTCCCACCAAGCTACTCCAAACCCAACACGAATAATCATGATAATTGGTGAAGTGAACGGAATCATTGAAAACCAGAATGCTACGCTGCCGTTTGGGTTTTGAATAATTACTTGAGCCATTACAATCGATAATATGAGCGGAACTGTAATTGGAAGCATAAACTGCTGAGTATCTGTTTCGTTATCAACAGCTCCTCCAATAGCTGCAAACAAAGAAGCATACAACAAATAACCTCCAATAAAGTAGAAAATGAATGAAAATAATATCATACCGTAAGGCAAATTGTATATTTTTTTCATAATTCCAGCCATTTGTGAGTCCGATTTTTCGAGAACTTGCTCTACGTTTGCGTTTGAAGTTCCTTGCGATAATTCTGTAATATTCACTTCTTTATCGCCTGCTAACACTAAATTAGCTCCCGTAACAATGGCAAAAGTAAGAACTATCCATAATGCAAATTGAGTAAGAGCAACCAAAGCGATTCCGAGAATTTTGCCCATCATCAGCTCAAAAGGTTTTACCGAAGAAATGATAATTTCAACAATTCTACCTGTTTTTTCTTCCATCACTCCACGCATTACTTGCGCGCCGTACATAAAAATAAACATGTAAATTATCATAGCCGAAATAAAACCTATAGCCATAGACAATTCGGTAGAACTTTCGTTTTCTTCGCCTTCTTCGTTCCAAGTTATCGTATTGATATTCAAATCGGTTTTGATACTATCGAGCATTTGCTTATCGATACCTTTCGATGCCATACGTTTTGCCTCTACCTCATCTTCTAAACTGTTGCTAATGTACGATAAAGTGCTAAGTTTTATCTGATTTTCAGAATAAATGGTGAGTTTGTCTGGAGTTTTTTCTAAATCGGCAGGAATACTTAAAATAGCGTCGTATTCTTTTTTGAAAAAATCTGCTTTTAATTCTTCTAATTTTTTGTCTTCTACAAATTTAAAGTCAATAGCTTCAGTATTTTTCAACTTATTTTTGTAGTTATTTCCTTCGTCTAACACTGCTACTTTGAGCAGCTCGCCATCTTCCATGGTTGAAACCCAAACCGGAATTACAAACATAGCTGCCATAAGCAAAGGACCTACAAATGACATGATTATAAATGATTTTTTCTTTACGCGGGTTAAATATTCCCTTTGCAAAATAAATATTATTTTATTCATTTCAATATATTATTTTATATATTTGTATCTTTTAATAAATCAAAAAAAAACTATTGATTCGTTTGGGTTTGTTGGTTTACAATATCAATAAAAATATCGTTCATGCTTGGAATTATTTCATTGAAAGCCAGTACATTTCCAGCATTTAAACCAATTTGGAGCAGTTCGTTAGTAGTTGCATTTTCTTTGAGTTTTACTTTGGTAGAAATAACACCATTCTTCTGATTTTCAATACTTAACAAATCGAAAATACTGTTCATTGCAAATTCCATTTTGTTGAAAGCTTGCGCAAATTGTATCTCAAAAATATTGGGTTTGAATTGGTTTTTAATATCGAACAGCGAGCCGTTGAGAATTGTTTTTCCGTTGCTAATGAGCGCAATATCGTCGCAAAGCTCTTCAACCGAAGCCATATTGTGAGTAGAAAAAATAATAGTACTTCCGGCAGCTTTTAAGTTAAGAATTTCACTTTTGAGTAAATTTGCATTTATTGGGTCAAAACCACTAAACGGTTCGTCAAAAATAAGTAGTTTAGGTTCGTGCACAATAGTAACAATAAATTGTATTTTTTGCTGCATTCCTTTTGACAATTCTTCTACTTTTTTATTCCACCAGTCTTGAATTTCAAATTTACGAAACCAATTTTTTAGTTTTTCAACAGCCACATTTTTAGGCATTCCTTTGAGTTGGGCTAAATAAATAGCTTGCTCGCCTATTTTCATTTTTTTGTACAAGCCTCTTTCTTCTGGCAAGTAACCAATTTGGCTTACATCACTGGATTTTAGCAAATTGCCTTTGAAATACACCTTCCCTTCGTCAGGGGCAGTTATTTGGTTAATTATTCGTATCAAAGATGTTTTTCCGGCTCCATTCGGACCCAACAATCCAAAAATATGCCCTTCGTTTACCTCTATACTTACTTTGTCGAGAGCAAGATGGTTGGCATATTTTTTTATTACATTTTCAGTAGAAAGCAGACTCATTTGTTGTTTTTAATATTCAGAAATTAATTATATTTATAGCAAAAAAAAGTAAAAAAGAACAATGTTCAATTTTTAACTTTTTCAATCTCAGTTGAAAAAAAGAAATATTCAACACGTTTTTTAAACACAACCAGTGCAATTACTTGTTGCATGTTTTGCTTTTATGTCGATGCCTTTATCTATTCTAACTTGCTCTGTTTTAATGCAATATATTTTCTTTTTTCGCATTTCTTCATTATGACCAATGCGTGTTTCGGGAAAACTACCTGAGCGTTTTACTAATATTTTGATGCTAAAACCAAGCATTGCTATGCTCAGCAAACCTATTGATAGTAATAATAATTTTAAGAAAACCATGTTGTAATAATTTGCTTTTGAAGTTTTTTTAATTAGTTCGTTAAATTGTACGATTTGGAATATTTAAGCTGAAAACCACCACTCAATTTTGAAACAATTTGTTGCTTCTTTGATAAATATTGATTTTTTAGAATGCAAAAATAATGTTTTTTTTGATTAAACAAAATAAAAAAAGGGCTGTCACAAAACAGCCCTTCAACTTTCATTATTAACCTAAACCTTTTTTTTTGAAAAAACTACTATTAATTAATCTTTTACAAGTTACACAACTAATTTTAAAAAAGCAAATAATATTATGTTAAAAATAGGAAATAGTTTTTTTTGTCTTTAAAATTAAATGTAAATAGTTGATTACGTGATTTTTAAAATCTAAATATTTTTTTATTTTTTTTTTTATCAAGCAAAGTTTTGTTGTAATATAATAAAAAGAAATATTTCCACTTTTTTGTTGCCAGCACTACACTAATTGTTCAAACACACATGATTATCTGATTGTTGGCAAGAAATTTAAAATTTGTTTTTTTTATTTTTGATAATTGTTTTTAAAAAATCTAATTTTACTGCAAAATTATTGAAAAGTAAATGTCAAATTAGTTTATTCTTTTTTAACAAAAAACAATGAATAAAACCTTAGCCATACATTTTGAAGAGGACAATTTAATAGCCGGTGTTGAACCTCTTGCCGGAAAATTTTTTAATCTTACCAAAAGAGGAGTTTCGCAGTTTTACTTGTATTTCTTTGTTGATGAGATTAATAACCGAATTGATTACAGTAAAACGTATCAAGAGAATTTCTTTAATAATGAATTGAATTATTTTGGAAATTTTGTGAATTTACTGCATTCAAAGACCTTTGTTTTAAATACTTATGAAAACGACTGTATCGAATTGCTCAATCCAGTGGTGAGCGATTTGCGGCAGGTTTATTTTTCAATTATGCGTTCCATTATTAAAGAAAATGAATTAGACGAAACGCTTGCAATTCCGCTAAAGATTTCATTTTCCGGATATATACAAAAGGAAAGCAGAACATTTTTAGAAGCATATTTTAACAGAAATGGTTTCAATCTTATCGAAAGTCGGTTGGATTTTCCGCTTTTGTTTGTAAAAGATTTTTTTAGGAAAAATTCAATAGATTTTAATAATAAAAAAATAGCATTTATTGAAGCTGTTGGTTCAAATTTGAATATGTATGTATTAAATTTTTACAATCAATTTGAATCTGAAATTTCAATTTCAGAACAATTTATTAATTTTGGTTTAGAGCCCCGAAATTTTATTTTAGCCAAAAAAATTGTAGATGATATTAACAAACAAGAGGGTTTGATTGGCACTCAAGAAGCATTGAAGCAAGAGTATTTGCGCCAATTGCCGGTTGCAAAAAAATGGATTGAGCGTTTAGACTCTTATTCAAGCCCATATTTGAGAATAGAAACTAATTTTGCTGCCGAAACTGCAAAAAAGCATACCATCAATATTTCGGTTGAGGAATTGAACCAACTTACTTTTTCGCACATTAGGCAAATGGGGCGTTATTTTGAATCGCATTTCTTGGCTCAAAATAATTTACAAACCACTCAATTTGATTCTATTATATTGCTTGGCGATACGCTTTGTAATGCTTTAGTAAAAACAGAATTTGAACGCTTTGGTAGAAATAAAGTTGTATTTTTCAATTCGTCGGAAATTGCACTTGCTTTGCGAAGTTTATTATACATCGAAGCGGTTCAACCAATTAACAATCAGTTAGCTACCACCAAAAATGAACAGTTGCACGAGATTGAATTTATGAATGTTGAAAATTTAACGATAGGTCAAACGGTAATGCTTACTAACTTTGATGCTGCACATGGCAAAGGACAAGCTATTCAAAAGTTTACTTATCTTGGCGACAAAAAGTTTTTAGTTATTTTTAGTACACGTTCTTTGCAAAAAGGTGAAATTGCTGAGCCACTTGCTGATATTTGGTTGCCCGGAATGCAAATAGATTTGAAAATTTCGATGGACGGCAAAACACGCGGGCTGTTTAAAACACGTAAGATTGTAAAAATTGAAGTTTCGTAAGTGGTTATAAATGAGTATATTTAAGTTCAAACAGTTTGAAATTTGCCAAAACAAAACCGCCATGAAAGTGGGAACCGATGGCGTTTTGTTGGGAGCTTGGGCTAATTGTAAGTCGGCAAAAACAATCCTCGACATTGGCTCAGGTACAGGTTTAATTTCTATTATGATGGCTCAGCGAAACGCTTCGGCTTCAATTGTAGCTCTTGAAATAGAAGATGATGCTTATTTACAGTCTGTTGAAAATGCAAAGGCTTCTAAATGGAGTAGCAGAATTGAAATAAAACATACATCGCTGCAAGAATTTCAAAAAAATACTATTTTACTTTTCGATTTAATTGTAAGTAATCCTCCTTTTTTTGAAAATTCTCAAAAATCAAATAGCGAAAAGCGAAATCTTGCTCGGCATACTCAAACTCTTACTTTTACTGATTTAATTAGCTGTTCAGCTAATTTATTAAATACCAAAGGGCTTTTTTCGGTGATTATTCCTTTCGATTCGTTTCAACAATTTATTAGCTTAGCAAGCGAAAATCAATTGCATTTAGTTCGCAAAACACTGATAAAGCCCAATTTAAACAAAAAACCAAAACGAGTTTTACTCGAATTTTCTAAATCACATGCTAATTTAACCGAAAACGAACTTACAATTGAATTGAGCCGACACTTTTACACTCCACAATACATTGAGCTTACCAAAGACTTTTATCTAAAAATGTAAGCTTTATGTTTTTGTATTTCATATAATTATGAAATACAAAATTCATAAAAATTAAAATAAATAAGTAAAAATTGTACTGTTTCATTTTTTATCCTGTTAATTTCAATCAATTAAGCGAAATTACATTCCGGGCAAGCGAGGGAAGCTTGTCGTTTTGCTTATTTTTGCATACACACCCCAAGCTTTTTTGAGCCAATGACCTATTATTGGCAATTGAATAATCAGCGAGCGCTTGTTGTTGCGATACACAAAAGCGGCACCGTTTCCGGTATCCATAATACAAAGCAGGTTCAAATGCGATTTGTACCCTTTAAGATTATTTTTTCCTTTTTCAATATGCTGAATGTTGAAAGCTGTATTTTGACCCATAATTTCTGCAATATGCCCTTGTTTTGCAACCCAATCGGGACTTTCGAGTGCCGCCGAATCGCCTATTGCAAATATTTCAGGAAAACCGTCTACTTGTCCAAAATCATTTATTTTGATAAATCCTGCGTCATTCATAGGCAAATTGCTAGTAGTCAATGCCGAATGACCAGTTCCGGCTGCAATAAACATGGTCAAATCGGAAAATAACTTTGTATTGTCCTCGAACACTATTCCATCGTTCTCAAATTCTTTTATCTTTTTTCCAAAATGTTTGTTTATTTTAGAAGCGTCAAACATTTTATCGAGCATTTTTAATGAACCATCGCCCATTTTAGCTCCGGGCTCAGCCATTGGTGCAAAAAAAGTAAGTTCGAAATTATCGCGTATTTTTTTACTTTTTAAATAATTGTGTAGGTTGAAAATAAACTCAAAAGCCGGACCTCCTCTTACTGCCGATTTGTCTTTGGGATTTCCGCTAAAACCTATGGCTATTTTTCCTTTCCCTTGAGCTATAAGTTGGTCTAAACTATGCTGCATATCAAGGATTTGTTCCGGTTTGCCACAAATTGTGGTTGTGTTTTGTATTCCTTTGTGCATCAATTTTTCAGCACCCATAGCTATCACTAGATAATCGTAGTCCAATATACTATTTTGGCAGATTACTTTTTTCTCATTCGATTTTATTTGAGTTACTTTATCTATTATTACATTGAAATTGTATTTTTTCTGTATCTTTGCCAAAGGTATTTTTACGTCTTCAAATTTGTTCTTATGTATTGGCACCCAAATAGATATTGGGAAAACAAATAAATAATCGCGGTCAGAAACTAAGCTTACTGTAAATTTTTTATTTTTTTGTAGTTCTATTGCTGCTTGTATGCCTGCAAATCCGCCACCTAATATTAATATTTTTTTCATTTTTTTTGAGTGTAATAGTTAAATAGGATAAACTTTGAGTTTAAAACAAAGCGCAAATTAAACCAACATCGCTACACAATCCAGATATTTGATGTTATATTTTTATAAAATTTATTTGTACTTTGAACCATCAACTTTAAGAAAATACTATACTATTTGATAAATAAATACTTATGTAAATAGTTAGATTTAAGATTTCGTTTTTGCAACCATAATAAAAAGCTAAATCGGAGTCCTAAACTACAAGTTATTCAACTTTCCTTCTTATTTTTTTTTCAACTTAAATAGGTAAAGAAAATAAAATCCGATTTTTTCTTTGTTTGTATGTACATTCTATTTCTTGAATTGTTTAGCAGTATTTTAAACTCTTCTAAATCAGCAATGTTTAAAAGGATATTAAAGTTTTTGTGTCCGATAGGAATGATAATTTTGCGTTCATAAAGTGTGTTTTCATTTTTCTTTTCCCATACTTTGCCATCTAAATTCATAATATACTTGGCAAAATGCTCATATTGAGCTTCAGAAAAGTTCAAATTTAGATTTTTGAACTCAATGTGTATCGAATTGCAACTTGGACAAGTAAATACTTTACCATTTTCTGTTTTATTTATTATCAATTGTTTTGAAATATCCATCGTTTATAGTTTTTTTAAAATTTGAAACACACAAAAGTACTAGCTTTGAGTGCTTTCTGCAATCCCCAATTATTGGGAGATTTTTACTAAACAGTCCCTATAAATAATGATGAATTTCTTACCAATTTTTTCCAAAAAAACTATAAAATGCTTCAGAAAATGGGGTTGGTGCTAAAATAGAAAAGCTAAATTGAAATAATATTATTAACTACGGCATAAATAGTTAAGCCGGCTACGGACTTAATTCCTGTTTTTTGAGAAATGTTTTTGCGATGCGAAATTACTGTATGTATGCTAATGTTAAGTAAATCAGCTATTTCTTTGTTAGCTTTTCCACCTACTAAAAGTTTCAAAACATCTATTTCCCTATCGCTCAGCGATTCTTGCTGTGTTTGGCTATTTTCTTTTTGGTGAGTATTCAGTAGATTTTCAATTTTATTTAAGAGTTTATCCGATTTTTCGTTTATGGTAATAATCTCGTCAAACTCCGACAATAAATTTTGCTCGTAAAATGAATAAACTACGCCAACCCAAAGAGTTTGTTCAAATTCTTTCTTAAGTAATTGAAATTCTTTTAATTGGTTTTGAATTAATGCTGCGTTTATTAGTACAAGATTTGCATTAATACGCAAATTGATTTGTTGAAACTCCGAAATACTTTCTACAACCTGCAAATTACCCAAAGAATCGTCTTTTGATAAAATAGAAATCAATCCTTCGCTTATAAGCTGTGAGTTTTCTACAATCACAATGTGTATGTTTTTCTTATTCATCTAAAGAGTTTTTAATAAGCTCCATTTTTTCTACTAGCGGAATTAATATGGTATCTTCTATTTTGGAATGGATATTCAAATCGTGTTCCAATTCAAACAAAGCAAACAGTAGTTGTCTTCTTATTTGTTGGTCATTTTGTTGAGGTAAATATTTGATAAGCAGATTTTTAAGGTCGTTCAATTTTTCTTCGATGTCGCTGTGGTGCTCTTTATATTCGAGTACCGAATAATTTATTTGAATGCTGTTGCTTTGTTTTTTTGAAATGGCATTGTTTAAGTTTAGTACATAAGGAAATACAACATTGTTTTCGTAATTCAAATGTTCGGTTACTTCATTAAAATAATAGGTAAAAAATTTGCCAATCATCAGTATTTCGGCATGATTATTTATTTTGTAAAATTGTTCGATGTAACTTTGTATTTGAGGGTATTTTTCGTACTGATAATATTGATGGCAATTTTTTAAATACACCAAAATAGTTTGTATGTCCGAAAACGAATATTCAGAAAGCGAAACCGGTTTAAAACCATTGAATAAGTTTGCAATGGTCAAAAAGAGTTTTGTAGAAATAGCATATTGAGTACAAATATTTTCGATAGTTTTGTCGTGTACTTCAAGTTTAATGCCTAAATGTTCGAGCATGAGCATCATATAGGGATTGGCAATAATTAAATCCGAAACCTTCATTTCGGCACGCACTATCTGGTTTTTTTTGTTGTAAATCATACTTTCAAATTGTTGGTTAGTATTTGTTTTTCTGGATTAGTAAAAAGGCTACAGTAAATCCAAAATTCAATCGATAAAGTAACAATAACTTTTCCAAAGATGTGAAACTTTGGAAAAGTTAAAAAAAATAAACCCTTTGTGGCATAATCAACGTTAAATCTAATCTTCAAATTTGAGCGTTAAAAGTATAGCTTCAAGTTGCCGAACCAGTTCGCGTTTGTTGTTGTTCGGATAATAAACAAAACCTTCCACAGTTACAATCCTATTGTTTTTTTTGTCTAGTGTAGTGTAACTTACAAACGGACCACCCATTGCATCGTTGGTCATATCCCAAATTCCTCGCAGTTCAGCAAAATACCTACCTTTGAATTTAAGATGACTCAAAAACGGTTCAACTCTACGCTCGGTAGTCATGTAGCTGCCTTTGTTTGCACCCGGAATGTTCACTTTTAAAACCGAATCACGCTTGTTGAGAAGGTATTCTTGTGTAAAAGTAGCCGTATCGGTATAATTGTAGTAATACACAATAATTCCCATTTGATAATTGCGAGTTTCTTTTTGTAACCAAACAAAATCTTTCCTTTCTGAGTAAAGTTGGAAATCTTGAGGAATAATCATATCAATAGTATAATTCTTCTTTAGTTTGCGTTCAATTTCAATGGCTTCGTAGTTTTGAGCACGCAACAAGTTTCGATGCCTCTCAGCTTCGAGTAAAAATTCGACTATTTGAGTTGAATATTTATCGAGAAGTTCTAAAAATTCAGCTTCGTTTCCGGCTTGCATTTTAATTATAGCTTGAGGTGCAGCCCACACATCTTTTTTAAAATTGATGGCTGGCTTTAACCCTTTTTGTATGTTGGTTCTAATAATGTTACGACTTGCTTGCAACATTTTAGTAAACCCTTCATTAGGAATTTGCGAAACATCAAAAAGCGGTTCATCTTGAGGTAAAGCAGGTGTTTCACTCATTAAAATGTCCTTGAAATGCTTGCCAATGCTATCGTTCCAATAATCTTCTTCTAAAATAAGTAACACTTCGCCCGATTTTCCATTTACAGAGGGTAAATGCAATTTATTGCTTTGATTATCACTGCACGAAAATAAAATAAAACCAAAGAGTAGTAAAATAATGTTATTTCTCATGTTTTTTTGGATATTTAGTTGATTAAGTTAGAGTTTAATTCTAAAACTCTAAAGTAAGGCAGAATATACTATTGAACAAATAAAATATCTTAAAGTTTATTAAAAAAACTAATTATCTGTACAATTGTACATTGTTTGAACTCAATCTATTTCAAATAACAAATTTAATGTTTAATTTTGCAGCCTCTTTTAATAGACAATTTGACAATTGTTTTCACAATTAAGTAAAAAAGCAGTTCAACATATAAAACAATAAAAGAATAGAAATGATTACAGTCTCAAATTTAGCAATCCAATTCGGCAAACGTATCTTATTTCAAGAGGTAAACATGAAGTTTACCGAAGGCAATTGTTATGGAATAATTGGTGCCAACGGTGCCGGAAAATCTACCTTTTTGAAAGCACTTAGTGGCGATATCGACCCCACAAAAGGAAGCATAGAACTCGGTACAGGCGAACGCCTTTCGGTATTGCGTCAGAACCACGAAGAGTTTGACGAATACACAGTACTCGATACCGTATTAATGGGTTACGACTTGCTTTGGAAAATAATGCAAGAGAAAAATGCCATATACGAAAAAGCCGATTTCACCGAAGAAGATGGTTTGAGAGCTGCCGATTTGGAAGAAAAATTTGCCGAACTCAACGGTTGGAACATGGAAAGCGAAGCCGGTAGCTTACTTAGCGGCTTGGGTATCAAAGAAACAGAGCATTTCAAATTGATGAAAAACCTTAGCGGTAAGGAAAAAGTTAAAGTGCTTTTGGCGCGTGCTCTTTTCGGTAAACCCGATAACTTATTACTCGATGAACCTACCAACGACCTAGACTTAGAAACCGTGCGTTGGCTCGAAAACTATTTAGCCGACTTTGAAAATACCGTGTTAGTTGTTTCGCACGACCGCCACTTTTTAGACTCAATCAGCACACACATTGTAGATATCGACTTTGGCAAAGTGAAAGTTTTTGCAGGAAACTATACATTCTGGTATCAATCGAGCCAACTTGCGCTCAGACAAATGCAAAATCAGAATAAGAAAGCCGAAGAAAAACGCAAAGAGCTTAAAGAGTTTATTATGCGTTTTAGTGCCAACGTGGCGAAATCGAAACAAACCACAAGCCGCAAAAAGATGTTGGAGAAACTCAATGTGGAAGACATTCAGCCTTCTACTCGCAAATATCCGGGTATTATTTTTACGCCCGACCGTGAACCCGGCAACAACATTTTGACCATTACAAACTTAAGTAAATCTACTGATGGCGAAATGCTATTCAAAGATTTAAATCTTTCGGTTGAAAAAGACGACAAAATTGTATTCCTATCACGCGATCCACGTGCGATGACTGCCTTGTTTGAAATTCTCAACGAAACAGTAAAGCCTGAAACAGGTTCTTTTGCTTGGGGTCAAACCATCACCACTGCTTATTTGCCACTCGACAACTCCGCCTTTTTTACCAGCGATATGACGCTAACCGACTGGCTAGCACAATTCTCGCCCGATACGCAAGAGCTTTTCCTTCGTGGATACTTGGGCAAGATGCTTTTCTCTGGCGAAGAGATTTACAAAAAAGTAAATGTACTTTCGGGAGGCGAAAAAGTACGTTGCATGATAGCCAAAATGATGCTTGTAAATGCAAACTTGATGATACTCGACACGCCAACCAATCACCTCGATTTGGAATCGATTCAAGCATTTAACAATACCCTCATCAATTTCAAAGGCAACATTTTGATGTCGTCGCATGACCATTCGTTCATACAAACCGTTGCAAACCGAATCATAGAACTTACTCCTAACGGAATCATTGACAAGTACATGGAGTACGACGATTACATTTCGAGCGACAAAATAGAAGAACTCAAAAACCAACTTTACGGAACTCCAAGAGTGTAATTTAGTTGGTTTAAATATAGTAAGCTTGTCCAAAGTTTCAAACTTAGGACAAGCTTTTTTTGTTTTATACTCTTTATTGTTCAATTATTTGAATCAATAAAAAGGGTTCTGAATTTGAAAATATCAATAAATATATGTATATTTGTAGTTTAAATATAAAAACTTCAAGGTTATGAAATTTGTAGATGTTAAAAACGATATTGCTTTTCGCAAAATATTTGGAAATGAGAACAAAAAAGAAATATTGATTTCGTTTCTCAACGCTGTGCTTGAATTGCCGGAAGGAAAGAAAATTGTAACTGTAGAAATAAAGAATCCTTTTCAATTACCCGAAATAAAACATTTAAAAAGCACAATACTTGATGTAAGTGCTACCGACCAACGAAATATTTCGTATATTGTAGAAATGCAAATAGAAGAACTTGAGGGTTTCGATAAAAGAGTTCAATATTATACGGCAAAACAATATTCTGCTCAAATTGAAAAGGGTGAAGATTATCCAAAACTAAATCAAGTTATTTTTATTGGTATTTTAGATTTTAAATTCTTTGAAGACGATACTGAATATATTACAAAGCATAGAACTGTAAATATAAAAACTCAAAAAAGTACTTTAACCGCAATGGAATATAACTTTATAGAGTTGCCAAAGTTTACCAAGCAAATCGAAAATATTGAAACACTGGTAGATAAATGGATTTTTTTTATTAAAAACGCAACTAACCTTGATGTTATTCCAGCCAATATAGAAGATGAGGGATTAAAAAATGCTTACCAAGATGCCTATAAACACAACTGGACAAAGGAGGAGTTAGAATCCTATCATTATGCCCAAATGCGAAAGCAAGACGAAATAGGTAAAACGACTATTGCCATTAAAAAAGCGGTGGAAAAAGCAACAAAACAACGAGAAATTGAAATAGCTACTACAGGAATAAGAAACAAGATAACACGTGAAACTATAATGCTAATGACCGGATTAACCGAATCAGAGCTTGATGATTTGTACAAACAAATTGAAACCAAATAAAACGATA
>DZBP01000238.1 GCA_022729915.1 Draconibacterium orientale
GGCGATATTTTTTTAAGTGAATTGAAAAAAGGAGTTTGGACAATTCCGGTTGCTCTTGGAAAAAACATCAATACTCGCGAAAGAGAAACTCATGCTTCCTTAAGCGTTTCTGGCAATGAGCTCTATTTTATAAGTAGCCGAAAAGGTGGCTACGGAGGCACTGATATTTACGTCTCGCGTAAGCAAAAAGACGGAACTTGGGGAGTAGCCGAAAATTTGGAACCAAACATCAATACATCGAAAAACGAAGAGGGCTCGTTTATTCATGCCGATGATTCTACACTGTTTTTTAGCTCAAAAGGGCATCAAGGAATGGGAAAATTTGATTTATTTGTGAGCATGAAAAATTCATTAGGAGGTTGGTTCCCGCCTACAAACATTGGTTACCCAATCAATTCGTCAGATGATGATTTGTTTTTGAGTATTTCTCCTTCGGGCAAATTTGCATTTTATTCCTCAAACCAAAAAGGAACTATCGGTAACACCAATATTTATACAATTAGACTACCCGAGGCTTACAGCCGAAATATCAGCACCGTTTCTGGAAATTTATTTGCCGAAAAAAAATCAGAAACTAAAATTAATGAAATGAAAGTGCTGATTATTGACCCAATAACAACCGATACGATTCGAAATATGTCAGTTGAGCCCGAAAATGGAGATTTTTTAACCGCTGTTCCTTCTAATACAGACTATATTATTAGTTACAGTGCATCAAATCAACTTCCAATAATCGAGACTATAAACACTAATATGCATAATACTAACGATTTAAACATAAATTTACAGCCAATAACACTTGGTTTAGCCAATCAAACTTACGATGTGCAATATGAAAATGAAAAAGACAAGTTAAGTTATCAAACTACATTCATTATCAATACAGTAAGCAAACTTATTATTGACAACAATGCTTTAAAAACTGAAATAATTATACACGATAACGACCCAAATAAAGATTTAGTAGTTCAATCAATCATTAACCAATTTAAATCAAACAACGTGAACATAGCGGATATTTCGCTCAATTATGAAAAAAACAATCTTTCATTTCAAATTATGTTGGTTGATAGCGTGTTTGATAACATTCAAAAAAAAGAATGGAATACTGAATTTGATACTCAAACAAATCAACTTGAAGTAGTTAGCAAACATAACTTAAAAGAAATGATTCAGTTTATGAAGAACAACAAAGATGTATATGTAGAAATTCCATACAATGAAACGATAAATACCGAAAATACACACCAACTTTTTGAATATTTGATTAGTCAAGGCATTGATTCGAGCCAAATTAGAGCAAATGTAAGTGAACGTTTCGACCCGAATGATTTTAATTTAACACTCGGATACAAGCAAACAAACAGCAACCTGCTTTCTGATTTGATTTTTGAAAAAACAACAAACAAACAAACGGTAACGCACTCTGAAAATTCAGAAATTTACAATACATTAAATTCCAATATAAAATACGACCCTTGCGAATTTTTGTACGAAAATGCAAATTCTATTATTTACTCAATTAATTTTGAATACAATAAATACGAAACAAGCCAAATCAATGGATTAGACTCAATTAGCGATTGTTTAATTATAAACCCCAAAATAAAAATGCAGGTATTAGGACATACTGATTCTAAGGGAAAAAAAGAATACAACTCGCAACTTGGCGAAAAACGAGCGGTATATATTTATAATTATTTATTACAAAAAGGAGTTAATCCTAAGCAGCTCAATACAACTACTTACGGTGAAGAAAACCCAATAGCACCTAATGAAAACTCGGGAAAAGACAATCCACAAGGACGAGAACGAAATAGGCGCGTAGAGCTAAAAGTAATTAAATTGGAATAGTTTTTTATAAAAAAATATAACTTTTAACAAGAAAAAATGCTAACAAAAGCAAAAATAAAATACATAAATGCGCTTTCGCTTAAGAAAAATAGAACTCAAGATTCTATTTTCATCGCCGAAGGAATTAAAACAATGGAAGAAATTCTCAATTCCGATTTTTCGGTGAAAGAAATTTATTGTACAAAAGAGGTGTTCAATTATTTTTCTACGCTTATTAAAAAAGAAACTTTGTTGGTGGAAGTTAGTGAAAATGAATTAGAAAAAATCAGCTTACTCAAAACACCTCAGAAAGTATTGGCACTTGTAGAACAAAAAAAAGCACATTTGGTACTAACAGATTTGGAAAATAAGCTGAATTTATTTTTAGACGACATCAACGACCCTGGCAATATGGGAACTATTTTGCGTATTGCAGCATGGTTTGGTATCGAAAACATAATCTGTTCAAACGACTGTGTAGATGTTTACAACCCCAAAGTAGTGCAGGCAACTATGGGCGCAATTGCCGGAAAAAATATTGTTTATGTAGATAAAACTGATTTTTTTAAGAAAGTAAAAACGGAAACAAAACTGCCAATTTTTGGTACTTTTTTAGATGGAAGTACAATTTACGACGAAGTTTTAGCTAAGTCCGGAATTATTGTTTTAGGAAGTGAAGCTCACGGAATTAGCCCCGAAATAGAAACTTTTATTACAAAGAAACTTTACATACCTAGCTTTGCCACTCAAATGCAAGGAGTTGAATCATTGAATGTTGCTGTTGCGGCAGCCATTGTTTGCTCTGAATTTAGACGAAGATAAATATTGGTACTATTTTATTTGAAGTAACTTTTTTTACTACAATAAATAAATTATTTGCTTATAAGTTTTTCGGCAAAATGATTTAAACTTTGAATGTTGTTAGCATCTACAAATTCAATTTTATTGGGTTGCTTTTGTAATAAATTGGATAAATACTGTTCGTAAGCATCAGCTAATTTGCTCAAAATGTGTTCGTTTTCATGCGCTTCTTTCCGTTTTCGGTCTTTTATGCGCTGATATAAAACCGATGCATCGGCTTTTAGATAATAGATTTTTGATGGCAATTCTACTCCAAAAAGCTTTTGTAAATCAGTTATTTCATGTTTTTTTTGCAAATGAAACCACGTGTAGATGAATTCGGTTAAAATAGATAGTTGTGGTTTTTGTAGAATTTTTGAATCTCTGGGTAAAAGGCGAATAAGAGAATCAAGTTCTGAGTGGTATTTGGTTTCGATATAAGAGATTATCTTTTGGGGAATCTCATTTTGAGCCAATTTTGGGGCATAAAATTGAGCATAAATAGGAGTGTCAATCAACGGATGTCGTTCGAAATAAATAATTTGTGGTTTTGATGAAGCTAAGTATTTCTCAATTTTTTGAAATAGCAACATAGCTGAGAACAAAGCAATTGCTTTAATTTGAGGCAATTGTTCTTTATCAGCTAGTTCGCCCAATTCGTTTACAAAAGTAGCTACTTTGTATTCTTCACTTTCGGGCATTAATTCGCTCAAATCAATGTGTGGCACAAAAATAAATTTAACCTTCGACGTTTCGGTTTGTTGTTTTATTTTTTCAAAAACAGTCGATTTTCCGCTCCCATCTAAGCCTGTAATTAGAATTGTTTTCATGTGGTTTTATATCAACGAATTAATAAATTTAACAGAACATTTAAAAACCTCATCTACTGGTAAATTTGAATTAATTGTTTGCCAATTTGACTTTGGAAAAATACTCCATAATTCTTTTGCTTTGTGCTGAAAATTAATAAATTCAGCAGAATTAGCCTCTGAGTTTAATCCACATTCATAGCCAGAAAATTTACCTTTACGTTTTGCCGCTTCTTCAATGCTCAAATTTAGTTCGATAACCAAATCCGGTTTAGGGAAATTTTCTATAAGCGAATTTACCAAATTAGATTGAGCACCAAGTGCCAATTCGCCCGCAAAATATTTAAAATAATAACCATCTACTATTATTAATTTACAAGAACTTTCTAGAGCCTTGTCGATTGAATATTTTAAGGCATGTGCCAAAAAAAGTAATCTGGAATCTGAAGTTAGTGCACAAAAAAAATTATCCACTTCCGGCTTGCTCCTAAACGGAAGAAACCGTTCTTTTGTTTCGAGCAAATCCCATATTCGAGCAACATAAACACTTTAAAAACAAACAGATAACGAATTGATTAGAGTAGTTTTTCCAGTTCCGTCCATTCCGGCTATACCAACTATTTTTCTCATTGCAGAAAAGATTTTTTAGATTTATAAAAAAGTAGCTACTTCATATCAATAGCAAACCCAACTATAAAATAAAATTGGGTTCACTTCTTATAATAAAACAGACAATTTTAGATTTTAATCGAAGGCTCTAAACAAGGGTCGTGTTCTAA
>DZBP01000239.1 GCA_022729915.1 Draconibacterium orientale
AACTCTCAAAATACTTTTCGAGTCGGGCAGCTTGCTCAAAATTATGATGCCTGCGAGGGTGAAATGTTATAATATTGTATTGCTTTTTCAAAAGTTAAATATCGTTTATTAAAAAATATTATACAAGTGGGGCTATTTTTTCAATTGGTTCTCCTTTTTCGATATGACTCCAATTAGCTAATAATTCGGCTTGATGCATTGATGCCCACTCAATTACAAGACCTAAAACTCGTGAAGGCAACTTTCCAATTAGAATATTTAGTTCTTTTATTCCTATTTCAGCTTTATAATCACCATAAGTAGCATGAAAATGAGGCGGATTGTGCTCATCATAATACATTAATATAATAATCCCGAAAAATTTACTAATTTGTGGCATTGATGCTTTGATTATTTTTCCATTGTTCAAATGTCATTCCTTTTATTTTTAAATACAAGCTATCGGGACAAAGTTCGATGTCGTCGTTCCAAGCGATTGCCCATGTTTCAGAATCAATATAAACGCTATTGAAAAATGATAAATTTATCCAATTCTTAAATATCGGTTTATTTAATAAATGTGATAAATCAATAGTTCCCTCTGTTTCATCAGCATATTTGAGCCAAATAACATAAGGTTTTACTGCTTTTACTTGTAAGGGTTTAGCTATCATTCTATTAATATTGTTAATCAAACATTTGCAATTTCTTTTAAATTTCTATTTTTTTTGTTCTATTTTCTTAAAAAAATAGAACAAAAATCAGTATTTTCCAACAAAATTTATAACTGTATCAATATCCTTTTTTTAATTTTTCTATACATTTATTAAAAAACGAAAATTTCTACATCTTTCGTATAAATAATTATTTTACTATCAAATTCAATTTATCAACCAACGCTTTAGCTGAAGCTTTAGCCGAATATTTATCTAAATTAGAAAACTCGGGTTTCCATTCTTTGTTTGAATGCGCAAAGTTATATAAATTTTCTTTTATACGCTCTTTAAATAACTCTTTTGTTTCTTTGGGTGAAAATTTTGTGAGATAAACATCGGCATTGCTCTCTTTCAAAATTTCTACGGCACTACTTTCTTGATGGAAAATTGAAAAAACAGGTTTCTTCGACAACAAAGATTGGAATATTTTGGAAGCAGTATAATGTTTTTCGGTACTTCCAATTACGCAAACGCCTGCCGAAGCTGCCAAGAAATTTAAAATATGAAGAAATGCAAAGCGGCTTCTATCTTCTATTACAATATCACCAAGATGATTTTCTTTGGCATATTCTGCTATGGATTGTGCTTTGTATGAACCGGTTCCAAGAAAATACAAGCGTATAGTTTCGTCCCATTTATCCTCTATTCGCAACTCGTTGATGCTTTCGAATAGGAGTTGCAAAAAGTAATGCGACTTTGGCAAAAATGCTCCGGCATAAACCCAAGGCTTGCAATTTGGGTGCATTGCCCAAGGCAAATCGATGTTTTCGAGTGTTATTTCGTGGTCTTGCGGGTCGAAACCGTAAGGCATTCCTACATGTTCTATTGGTTTGTGTTTGAAATTTCTATTCAAAACACCTTGATAATAGGCAGTGGAAACACCCGAAATAAGACTTGCTTTTTTAACGGAAAATGGTTCTAACTTACTGGCTAATTGATTACTAACCCAAGCTCGTGTAAAAGGTTTATCGTAATCTACAAATCCATTCACCCAAGGGTCGATGTAATCGATGCCGTAAGGTATTTTGGTACTATGATGGAGCAATCGCCCTAAAATAGCCGTGTAGAACGAAGGAATTGGAATCCAAATAAAATCAATTTGTTGTTCTTTTATTATTTTCTTTGCAGCTTTATACAAATGTGGCATGGCTCTAAGGGCAATATCACCAAAAAAACGTATGTATTTTGGTGGTTTCATGGCATTTGTGTGATACACCTTAGTAGAAGGATTTACCGTTTTTAATAAATCAAAATCGGGCTTTTCTTCATAAAACTCCGATTTTACAGTAAGAACATGTGGTTGCCAGTCAAATTCAGTTAAGAAATTACTAATCAGGCGTGAACGGTGCACGCCTGCTAAATTTGATGGAGCCCAATGTGGGTATATTATAAGTAAATTTTTCACCTTTTTAGTTTTCTGGTTTTCTATTTAAAGTAGCTAACCAAAATTAATTGTCTCTTTAATTTCACTTTGTGTCGATTTTAATTTGATTGTAAAACAGTTACGACACAGTAGCTTATTTTTTGATAGAACTTGTAGAAACTAAAATAGTCATGGATATTTCAGGAACATTTATTTTGTTGCCAACTATTTGTTTGATTCCTTTTTCGTTGATGTGAGAGCCATCGGCTATCAATGTCCAATCGCCTTGTGGAATTTCTAACTTCATACTCATATTGTTAGAGTTGTAAATTACCAAAATAGCAGCCCAATTGTCGCCATTGGCATTGCCGGCTATATTGAAAGTAATTACATTTGGAATTCCTTGTTCAATAAACAGTAAATGCTTTTTAATCATTTGGGTAGAAGTCATTCTAAATGCCGGATGATTTTTTCGCAAAGCAACGAGCGATTTGTAATATTCATACAGTTCTTTATTTTCACTTTTCCATTCCCAATTGATTTGGTTTATTGAGTCGGGCATGTTGTATGTGTTATGTTCGCCTAGCTTAGTGCGTTGCATTTCAACACCTGCGTGTAAAAACGGTATTCCTTGCGAAGTAAGAATAATTCCGTTGGCAAGCATGTGCATTTTTTTCAGTTCTTTGTACTCGGCATGCGGGTTTGAAACTTTCAATTTGTCCCAAAGCGTGTGGTTGTCGTGGCACGAAACGTAATTGATGGTTTGTGATGGTTTGTTTGCCCAAAATGCTTTTGAGTAATTTACCAAATTGTAATCAATTTCGGGGTGCAGAGTTGAAGCCACAACTCCAAATTTGATGCTTTCGCGCAAAGAATCTTTTCCGGCTACAAAGCCTTTTTCTTTTTCGCCAGACCAATGTCCTTTTATTCCATCGCGCATATCATCGCTAAAAACAGCAATGTTTTTCAGTTGTGGTGCATTGTGCTTGGTAGCTTGCAAAGCTGCCGGAAGTGGACTTCCACCGGCTGTCCAACCTTCGCCATAAATGAAAATGGTAGAATCAATTTTATGCAATTCTTCCGATATTTGATTCATGGTTTCTATGTCGTGAATGCCCATCAAATCGAAACGAAAGCCATCAACTTTGTATTCTGTAGCCCAATATTTGAGTGAGTTTATCATAAAACGACGCATCATGGTACGCTCCGAAGCCGTTTCGTTGCCACAACCCGAGGCGTTGGAATAAGTTCCATCAGCATTTTGTCTGAAATAATATCCGGGAACTAATTGGTCGAAAGGATTGTCTTCGGTAGAGCCCACGTGATTGTAAACCACGTCCATAATTACTCGAATACCGTTTTTGTGAAATCCTTGCACCATTTGCTTGAATTCTTTGATGCGCGAAATTGGGTCTTGTGGATTGGTTGAGTATGAACCTTCAGGAACGTTGTAGTTTTGAGGGTCATAACCCCAATTGAATCCTTCGCAAGTAAGTTCGTTTATTGAGCGATAATCAAAAACCGGCAATAAATGCACATGCGTAATGCCCAAATACTTAATATGGTCTATTCCAGTGCTTTCACCTTTAGGGCTTTTAGTACCTTCTTCTACCAAACCTAAGAATTTACCAACATTTTTAATGCCCGAATTGTCTCGACTCGAAATGTCTCTTACGTGCAATTCGTACAAAATAATATCGTTAATGCTTTTTAATTCAGGTTTTTTGTCATTTTCCCAACCTTCGGGATTTGTTTTGCACATATCCACTATTGCACCTCGTTTGCCATTTACCCCAACAGCTTTGGCATATTCGCTAGGTACTTCATTTTGCCAACTTCCGCCAACCTTTGTTTGAAAAGTATAAAATTTTCCTATTAAGTCTGTCTTTACTTCTATTTCCCAAACGCCTTGTTCGGTATAGTACATATTATTTACTTCGTAGGCATTGCCTTCAATTCCGTTTTCGTAAAGTGAAAGTTTAACTTCTTGTGCTGAAGGCGACCAAACTTTGAAAACAGTTTTTTCTTTTGCATAGAAAATACCTAGCTCGCCTTCGTAGGTTGGGTATTCGTCAAAAGAGCCTAGCTTGGGGTCTCTATGGAATGTTTTTTCATTGTTGCAAGCTGCCATAAATAAAATGAGGATAAAGGTTAATTTCAAATTGTTCATATTACTTTTTGCGAATTATGAATTAT
>DZBP01000004.1 GCA_022729915.1 Draconibacterium orientale
TTGTATTTTTAAATTCTATAAAATAAAAATAAAGAAATATAAATTTATAAGTAAAAGTTTTTAAAATTCACGAATAATTTATTCATTTATGAAATTAGACGATTCAAAAACTAAAATTATTGCCACAATTGGACCAAAATCGAGCGACAAAGAGGTGCTACGAAAAATGTTCTTAGCAGGTGTAGATGTTTGCCGAATAAACCTTTCGCACGACGTGCATGAATCACAAGCGGCTAAAATTAAGACAATTAGAGAGTTAAATGCCGAGCTTGGTATCAATGTAGCCATTTTAGCAGATTTGCAAGGTCCAAAATTAAGAATTGGCGAAGTAAAAGATAATGAAGTAATTTTGAACGATGGCGATATAGTTGAATTTGTTACAAAAGAATGCATTGGTACAGCTAAGAAACTGTATTTGAGCTATGAAGATTTTCCAAAAGACGTAGCAAAAGGCGACATTGTTTTAATTGACGATGGAAAATTAAAACTAGAAGTAACAGAAAGTAATGGAAAAGATTCGGTAAAAGCAAAAGTAATTTATGGAGGAAAACTTTCTTCAAAAAAAGGAGTAAATTTACCCAATACAAAAATATCACTTCCGAGTTTGACCGAAAAAGATATTGAAGATGCAAATTTTGCCTTAGAGCACAATGTAGATTGGTTAGCGTTATCGTTTGTACGACAAGCAAGCGATGTAATTGAGCTTAAACAAATGATTAAGCGCAAAAAGAAAAATGTACGTGTTATTGCAAAAATAGAAAAACCCGAAGCCATTAAAAATCTCGACGAGATAATAAGAGAGTCAGATGCAATAATGGTTGCTCGTGGTGATTTGGGTGTAGAGATTGATTTTCAAGAAGTTCCGATGCTTCAACGCGAAATAGTAGAGCGCTGTATTGACGCTTCGCGACCCGTAATTATTGCAACACAAATGATGGAAAGTATGATTACCAATTTCCGTCCGACACGCGCCGAAGCAAGCGACGTGGCAAATGCAGTATTGGCAGGAGTTGATACTCTGATGCTTAGTGGCGAAACTTCCGTTGGGCGATTTCCGATAGAAGTTATTGAAAGTATGCACAAAATTATAGAACACACCGAAAAGAAACGGTATCAATACAACAGAGGCTTACCTCCTAAACCGGGCGACGAGCGTTTTATTTCCGATTCTATTTGTTACAGTGCTTCAATAATGGCAGAACGTATTGGTGCAAAAGCAATTATAACTTTCACCGATAAAGGAAAAACAGCTTATCGAATTTCAGGTTACCGTCCGAAAGCCGAAATTTTTGCATTTACAAATCACCCAGAGTTAATTAGCTCAATGTCATTACTTTGGGGAGTTAGAGCTTTTTATTTTAATAATTTCAATCACATTGATGCTGCTATTGCAAATTCTATTGAAATACTGAAAGAGAAAGGATTAGTAAAAGAAGGCGATATGGTAATTCACGTTAGTAGCACTCCTTTGAGCATTACTCGAACTACAAATATGCTCAAAATAACTAAAGTAGAATAAATTTTTAAAATAAAAATAGAAAAAGCCCACAAAATATTTGTGGGCTTTTTTATTTTATTCTAAAAAAAGTAAATATCTAAAACAATTACTCTGCTAAAAAAAAGTAATTCCAATATATCCAACAACTAAAGCTATAACCCCGTTTATAAGTTTTGCTACCACAAAACTTTTTTTCGATTCAGCCAAAAGCGGCAATGCACCATGCCCATCTTGCGAAATAGAACTTGCCAAAAGAATACTCAAAGGAATGGTTCCGGCAACAAACATACTCACAAAAATCATGTGAGGACCCGATTCTGGAATAAATCCAATAACTACCGCTGCAACTAAAATCAAAAACATATTGTTTTGAACCCAACTTTCTATATCAATAAATTCTTCGATATAATGTACAAAAAGTAAGGCACCTAATGTCCATAAAAAGATTTTAAGAAAGTGAGATTTAATTACATGTTTCCAAATATGATGCTCCAGAAAATGCTCTGATACAGTAGAAACAATAAAAAAAGCAAAAAATGCCAACAAACCAAATGAAAAAGTAATCCATTTTGGGTGTTCGTGATTATTGCCAAACAAAACAGTTGCCTTTTCTTTGTGAATATCAATTGTTTCATGTTCGTGTCCTTCGTGCTCATCATGTGCATCATGTAGCTGTTTATTTTCGACAACCTCAAGTTTTTCAGAATGTTCATGCGTTCCACCATGCTCATCGGTAAATAAAAGACTAAATATAAAAAGTCCCAAAACAAACATTAATACAGTCCTTAAAAAAGTAATGTTTTTAAGCTGCTCGATAATAATTTTGGGCTGGTAAGGTTTGCATTCAATATGTTTATGATGTATTTGAAAATGAGCTTCTTGAGTCTCATCTAAATTGTTTTTCCTAATAAATAAATTTACTACTAAACCAGAAACTACCGCAATGGAAAATAATCCCAAATGCAGCCAAATAGCCGTTTCGGGAAATAATGAAAGCATTAAAAATGCTTCATCGCCAGAGGTTGCAATCAAAGCAGCCACTAATGCACCAAAATTTACAATGTTGTGAGTATAAAGCGAAACAACAGTGTAAGTACCTAAGCAACCGGGAGTTATGCCCATAAATGAAGCAAATACAATCTGTAAAAATTTCGATTTTTGAAATGGTTTACTCCATGTACCTTGAGATTGTGTGTTAATGTATTCAATCACTAGCATTACAACCAACACAAAGGCAGTAATCATCAATGTTTGCTTAAAAATATCTACGAACCACATTATATTTTAATATCTGTTTTTTATTAAATTAATACTTTGAAAATTTATTGTTTCAAAAGCTGAATAATTTTATTACTAGCGCCACATTCTTTTGCATAATCAGAAAGCGCCTTTCCTTCGAAATTCATTTTCTTATCAGCTCCATTTTCAATCAGCAACTTAGTTAAAGCTAGATTATTAGCTTCAATTGCATAAATTAAGCAAGTCTTATTATCACCATCTTTTTTGTTCAAATTTGCTTTATGCTCAATCAATACTTCCGTTGCAATGTATTTGTCATTTTTTACCGCAAAAATTATTGGAGTTTCACTTCCGTTTGTACTTTGATTAACATTAGCACCTTTTCGAATCAAAAAAGCAATCAATTCTTCATTATCTGTATCAATCGCTTCTTTCATAGGCGTATCGCCTTTCCAATCGGTGGTATTTACTTTCAATCCTAATTTAATAAAATAGCCAATTTTAGCCGTATCTTGCACTTTAATTGAAGCAATAAGAGGTGATGAAAAAAACTGCATAGCACAGTCAATCTTATAGTTACCTCCATTTTTTACAACTTTTTGCACTTGCTCTAAAGTTCCAAATTGAATTGCACCATATACCAAATTGCATGTAAATGGAAATGCTCCTTGTATATTTGGGTCTAAACCATTATTTAACAGCAAATTAAATACCTCGTCGTTTTTAAATAAAACGTCAAATTTTAATTCTACCGCCGATAAATCAGGTTTCAAAGACAACAGTTTTTTTAAATCTTCTGGTTTTTCCAAAGCATAATTTATGTCGATACGCTTTGGATTTGCACCTAAACCTACTAACTTAACAATCAATTCAGTATTCTCAGAAAAAGCCAAATTAGCATTTTTAAGGTTTACCTTGTTTTCTAACAATAAATCAACCATTGCAAGATTATCGTTTTTAAGAGCTAAATCGATAGGAAAAATTTGGTCTTTACTCGGAATATTGGCTGAAAAACCAAGTTCGAGAAAAAGCTTAACAACTTTAGTATTTCCTTCATTTACAGCAACATGAAATGCTGTTGTATAGCTAACCCCCGAATTGTATTTCCGCTTTATAAAATACTTAACTATAGGAATATAACTAATATAACGACGCGAAATCCAAGATTCTTCAATATTATTATTCGGATTAGCGCCTTTGTCAATAAGTATTTTGGCATTTTCGAGTAACTTTTTTTCAGAATACTTCTTTTTTTCTCTAATCAAACGAATTAGTTCAATATCAATAGAATCCTTTGAAATAATAAGTTTTGTATAATCAGTAGTATCCAAAAATAAATCAGAAACCGAATCCTTTTTTAAAGAGTCATTTTTTGGGGTATCTTTTTTTGAAGTATCTAAAATACAAGAATTTGAAAAAAATAAAATTAGAACAAAGAATATTAAATATTTCAAGTCAACAGAATTCAAACGATTAATGAAATCCATTACCTTAATTAATGTAATTTTACTGAAAATAAATTTTCGTATATTTAACATCATATTACTTTATAATTTCGTTCACCAAAGATTGTACTTCCTACTCTAATCATTGTACTACCCTGATTTATAGCTAGTTCATAATCACCGGACATTCCCATTGATAATTCATTAAAATGAGAATCGCTAATAAAAAATTCCTTTTTAAGCTTTTCAAAGCAGCTTTTTAAATATGCAAATTCAGAGCTAATTTTAACAATATCATCAGTATAGGTTGCCATTCCCATCAATCCTGCTATTTCAACTCCGGCATTTTCGTCTGTTTTTAATTCTTTATAAAAATCTGAAGCTAAAATTGCTCTTAAATCTTCAAAATCGATTCCAAATTTTGTATCTTCATCAGCAATATGCATTTGCAATAAACAAGTTATTTTGCGTCCTATTTTTTTTGCCTCTTTATTTATTGTTTCTAGCAATTTCAAACTATCTACAGCATGAATTAAATCAACAAAAGGCACAATAAATTTCACCTTATTAGTTTGCAAATGTCCAATAAAATGCCATTGAATATCTTTGGGCAATTCGTTATATTTTTTTGTAAGTTCTTGTATTTTATTTTCTCCAAAGACACGTTGCCCCACATTGTACGCTTCCAGTAAATCTTCATTGGGTTTCGTTTTTGAAACTGCTACAAGAAGAACATTTTCTGGTAATTTTTTCTTAATCTCTAGTATATTTTGGGCTATCGACATTTGAAATTCATTTTATAAGAAACTAATAAAAAAAGATATATTTATAAAATATTTTGAAAAATAGCTTTCTTATATTTCTAATATGTTTTCTTTTTTCAACCACGCTTGTTTTCCATCAGCAATTTTTACTTGAGTCCATTCGCCAACATTTTCTAGCATTTGTACTTTTGTACCTTCATGCAAAGGAAAAATATTGGTGCCACTTTCAGAGGGTGAACTTTTTAAAGTAACCGTTGTTTCATAAATAATCGCGTATTTTGTTTTTACTTGATATTGATATTGTTTCTGCGCAAAAACAAAGGTAAGAATTACCAAGAAAAACAAAATAAGTGCAAAAAAGAACGAAAATTTACGAAAAGAAAGTAATTTTGAGAAAAAGTAAACTCCCAAAAAAACTAAACTTAGCAGAAATAGAAATACACTAAAATATGCCCAAGTATTAAAACTATACACAGAAATAATAGCTTTGAACCAAGTAGTTAGAAAAAATTCTGGAACAACTTCTATTTTATCAATTATTAGTTTGTTCGCCATTTCTAAGTTATACTGAGCATCGTCAAAACCCGGGTTTAATTTCAATGCTCTTTCATAATTTACAATGGCTAGTGCAATTTTATTTGCTTTGTAATAAGCATTTCCCAAATTATAGAACAACTCAGGCGACTGATAACCCAATTTTACAATTGAGTTGTAGGTTTTGGCTGAGGCTTCATAATTTTTGGACAAATATAACTTATTTGCTTTTTTTATTGAATCTTGTAACGATTCGTTTGCCTTAATTTGTAGAATCGAAAGTAATACAAAAAATAATAAAACTATCCTTTTCATTTATATTTCAAATTTATAATTTTTGTAATTATTCTGGTATTTATAAATATTAATTTTCTTAATAAAATAGTATTTTAGTCATAGAAAACCATCTTTAATTATTTATTGTTCAACTTCAAAAATAACTGAGCACATGCTATCGAATCAGCAAGTGCATTATGATGATTATCAAGCCTTATGTGATAAGTTTTGCAAGCTAAATCCAATTTCATACCCGACCGTTTATAAGTACAATCCGATTTAAAATCCGGAACATCTAAATTATAGTATCCCAATGTTTTGCGCAAACAATCCATATCAAAAGCAGCATTATGAGCAACAAGCATTTTATTGCCAATAAAAGCCTTTATTTCATTCCAAAGTTGATTAAAAAATGGTGAATTTGCAGTATCTTCGGGCGTTATTCCATGAATTTGAATATTTCGATAAAAATATTCATTTCCTGGAGGTTGTACCAATTTATCATAAGTATCAACTATATTTCCTGCTTCCACTTTCACCATTCCTATTTGGCAGATACTCCAGCGTTTGCCATGAGCAGTTTCTACATCAATTGCTACAAAATCGACCATTTTCAGTTATTTTAAAGCTCTAAAATTTACATTTTTTGTTCCATTGCTAAAATTACCTCACTTGCATCTTTATAAACTTGCTGCATATCAGCTTGTCCGGCAGGTGAATATTTAGCAAATTCGCATTCATCGAGCACTTTAATAAATTTTTCGGATAAATTTTCTTCAATTTTCTTATTTTTAAATGTTTCTAAAATATTATCACGCGAAAGTTGAGCTTGTGGAATATTCAATTTATTGCTCACATAGCCCCACATGGCTAATAAAATTTCATCATAAAAAGCCTCTTTTTTATTTTCTTTTAAAAATTGATTAGCCAATTTTAGTCTTTTCTGCGAAACCTTGTTTGCTCTCCTGTTTTTCAAGCTTACCATGTCAGAATTTCTTTGAATTTGTTTTCTACGAAGCACAAAAAGTACTAAAAACAAAACCAACAAAACAGCATAAGTCATATAAAATTTCAACGTTCCATAAAAAGGATTTCCAGCTTTTTCAATTGAAAAATGATTTTCTTTGATGTGGCGAATATCATTTCCCATCATCTGAATATCTTTTTTGGTAAAACTAATTGCCTCTTGAGTTCCAGTTCCATCGTCGTCAGATTTTTCAATTGTAAAATTAAAATCACCTGAGCTTTTTGTTATGTAAGCACCTTTTTGAGGGTCAAAAAATGAAAATTCGACAGCAGGAACAGTAAATTTACCAGCAGTTCGTGGAATAACAAGGTATTCTATCGTAGTAGTTCCCTTTGCTCCATCAGCTGTGTTTTTTATGTCGCTTTGAATTTGCGGGTCATAAAGTTCAAAGTCAGGAGGAAAAGTAACTTTCAGAGGGTCAATAAGTTTCAAGTTTCCATTGCCAGAAATAGTAATGGTAAGTTTTGCAGCATCGTTGGCTTTAAGCTCTGTTTTGTCAAACTTAGCCGAAAACTCAAAATTTCCAACAGCTCCATTAAAACTCTCAGGCTTATTGTCAGGAAGCGGTTTTACCGTAACTTTTTTTACCGCACTTTTTATTTTTACAATTACATCGTCATAAGTTGTTCCCCAAAATGAACGACGATCTACTATTTTTCGTACAATAGCCTCAAGCTGAATAGGATCTATAGAAAGGCTTCCGCTTTGTTGTGGAAAAAGTAACGATTTGTGCAAAACACCCATATCGTACACTTTTCCATTGTAGTTGGCTCTTTGCAACTGAATATTGTTGGCAGTAGGAATTTCTTGCGACCAAAAACCTTGATACGAAGGCAATTTAATGTCATTAAACCCACGAAGTGTTTCACGAGTATAAATTTGAGCAGAAGCTACTAAGTGTTCACCTTGATACACAGAGCTTTTGCTCAAATTCAGCACAACAAAAACATCACCTGTTTCATTTTCAGAAGTTTTGTTAGTATTTGAGCCTGAGGTATTTCCAGAAGCTGTATTGCTTGATGAGCCACTAACCACTTCAATCGTAATCGGACTTGTTTGGTAAGATTTCCCTCCTACCGTTACCTGAGCAGCTCCAATAGTAAATTTTCCGGTTTTTTTTGGCATCATAAAAAACACATACGAAAATTCAAAACTCTGCTGAGTTTTACCATTAATCATCTGAAAACTACTTGATTGCGAAGTACTTGGACCCGAAAAATTAAATGCGCTCAAATCGGGTGCTTTAAAGCCCGAAGGCTGAGCATTTACAGTGAAAGTAAGTCGGAATTGTTCATTTAATTCTACTACCTCGTTAGCTCTAGCCGTGAATTTCACATCTTGCGCCCAAGCCCATGAGCTAAGTGAATAAAGCAAGATTAATGAAATAATTTTTTTCATAAATTAAATTATTTTATAAAATAACGTTTATTTTAAAATTAAAAAACAGATAAAAAAGTAAGATAAAAACGCCAGATTAAAAAAAAATTACCAATCTTTTTCGGTTTTTACTTTAGCTTTTTTAGCGTTTTGTTCTTTCAATTTCTTTTGCAAGTCTTTTTCATCGTTTTCCAAAGCTTCCAAAATTCTCTTTGCGTCTTCTTTTGAAATGCCTTGAACTACAGGTTTTTCTTTGTTATCCGGAACTCCGTCATTGTCCGAATCTGTGTCGCGATAATCAGGGACTCCATCTTTGTCTGTATCTTTTGGATTTTTTGGATTTTCACCTGCTTCTTGACTATCTGGAACATCGTCATTATCAGCATCTTGGTCTTGAAAGTCAGGTTTGCCGTCTTTGTCGGTATCACGAGGTTTGCTAGGGTTATTTCCTTTCTCAGTTTTATCCGGAATGCCATCACTATCTTGGTCTTCTTCCTTATTATCGCCCTCGCTTTTTTTATCCTTATTGTCTTTATTATTCTTATCGTCCTTTTTTTCTTTATCCTTATCTTTGTCTTTATCGTTTTTATTTTCGCTATTTTCGTCGCCACCTTCGTTTTTTTGCTGCTGCTGTTTTTGCTGTTCAACTAATTTTTTTTGGGCATAAGCTAAATTGTAACGAGTTTTTTCATCGTTTGGATTTCTTTTTAGGGCTTCTTTGTATGCTTTAATGCTTTGAGCGTATTGTTTTTGCATAAGCAATGAATTCCCTTTATTATGGTAAACTTTTGCCAAATCGGTTTTTGAAAGATCCTCATTTTCTGTATATTTTCCAAATTCCGAAGCTATTTGAGAAAAAATAGAATCAGCTTGAGCATATTTTTTTTGTTTGTAAAGTGAATTTCCTAAATTATATTTTGCTTCAAACGAATTTTCATTGGCATTCAAAGCTTTAATATAATTTGTTTCAGCCTTTGCAAATTCATTCTTATTATAAAATTCATTGCCTTCTCTAATTACCTTACGCTCGGTTTGAGCAACTAAATCAGAAATAAAAAAAGCAAATAATATAAACAAAACTATGTTTTTCATTTTAAACAACATATACATTTAAAAAATTGATAATTAACTATTTAAAGTAAAAAAAATAATTAAAATTGATAAATATTAAACACAAAAAAAACAACAAATGAACTATTTTGATAAAATAATTCAATCCCATTTTAGAAACAAAACCAAGATACAATTGTATAATCTAAGGGATTATTTTCTAACAATTGTAACTAAACGCTTCTTGTAATATTCGCTTTCGCTAAGCTTTGTAATAATTATTCCTCCATGCGTGCTACGCGTAGAGGCATGAATAAACTCAATGTCGTTATTAGCTATGGAAGAAACAATTGCAACGTGCCCAATGGGGCGCTTAGCAGGGTTTCCGCCTGCAAAAACAAGAATATCACCAACTACGCATTCTTCTTTCTTCACTTTGGTTTCGATAGTAACAAACTCACGTGAAGAGCGAGGAAGTTTTACGCCAAAATTAAGGAACACAAAATTTACAAAGCCAGAACAATCAAAACCAGTAGCCGGCGACATACCGCCATATCTGTATTTTGTACCAAGATATTTTTTGGCAAAAGTAATAATACTGTCGTTTCTGCTCTTCAAATTGCTTTCAACATACACGTCTTTTACGTCAAAAGTTGGTGTTTGAGCAGCTTTGGCTTCAAATTCAACATTATTTGATTGTGAAAATCCAAAATTGGAAAGCAGTACAATCAAAAAAATGCTTAGGTAAAATTTCGTACTTTTCATTTTTATAAAATTTAGTTTCATACTTGGAAATTAAAAAAAAGAACCCTGAAATACGAAGTAAATTTTCAGGCAAAAGAAAATTAATTTCCAATTCTAAAACAGTTATTAAGTTTAAGAATTTTGCAAATCTAATCAAACAAATTGATATTTTTTGTTAATTTGTTTTTTCTTTCTAAAATAAAGAAATCAAAAACTAAAATAAAAAGAACAATCGCCAATAAATATTGAAATCTATCTTCATAATCGTCAAAAATATTTGACTCTAATTCCATTTTATCAAGCGCATTTATTTCGTCGAAAACAAGGTCAAGCCCATAATTTGAATTATTAGCTCGTACATAAACTCCGTCACTTTCTAAAGCTATTTGTTTCAATATCTGCTCATTAATTTTCGACATAACGATGCTACCGTTGGCATCTTTCTTAAATTCGTTAGAGCCCTCTTCGAGTGGAATTGGTACTGGCTTAGTGCCTCCCATTCCAATTGTATAAACTCTAATATCTTGTTCCTTAGCTATTTGTGCAGCCTCGATTGCTTTTTGTTCATGGTCTTCACCATCAGTGATGATAATAATAGCTCTGGTTTTTCCTTCTTCGGCAGTAAAAGATTTAGCGGCAAGCTCTATTGCCGAAGCTATATTGGTTCCTTGCTTTGGTACTATATTGGTATTTATAGTTTTAAGGAACATTTTAGTGGCTCTATAGTCGGTCGTGATAGGCACTTGTACGTAAGCATCGCCAGCAAAAACAATCAGCCCAATTTTGTCGTTTCTAAGTTTGTCAACAAGCTTAGAAATAGCTCTTTTTGAAGCAGATAGCCTATTAGGAGAAATATCTTCCGAAAGCATACTATTTGAAACGTCAAGAGCAATCATTATCTCAACTCCTTGTTTTTTAACCTCTCTGAGTTTAGAACCAAATTGAGGTTGCGATAAAGCCAAAATTAGAAAAAAAAGTGCGAGCATAATGAATGCAAATTTAAAGATAGGACGATTTTTAGACAAATTAGGCATAAGTCCAATAATTACATTCCAATCGCCAAATTTACGTAATGCCTCTTTTTTTTTGCTCTCGGCATACCAAAACAAGAAAACTAAAATAGGAATTATTGCCCAAAAGTAAAGCATTTCGGGGTTTTGAAATCTAAAAATATTCATATTAATTATTTATTTTTTTTGAAAAAATCAAATACCTGAAAAATTATGGAATACTTCTCAAAATAGTATTCCTCATTAATATTTCAACACCAATAAACAAAAAAGCAAACAGCGCAAAAATTAAATATTCTTCTTTAATGCTGCTAAATTCTTTCACGTCTATTTTCGATTTTTCTAGTTTATCTATTTCAGTATAAATTTCAGCAAGTCCTTTGGTGGTTGTAGCCCTAAAATACTTACCGTCAGTAATTTGTGAAATTTCTTTTAAAGTTTTCTCATCAATTTTAACTTCAACTTGTTGATATTGAATGCCAAAAGGCGTTTGAAATGGATAAGGTGCAGTTCCAATTGTACCGACACCAATAGTGTAAACCCTTATACCAAAGGTTTTTGCAATGTCAGCAGCCGAAAGCGGCGCAATATCACCTCTATTATTTTCACCATCAGTAAGTAAAATTACTACTTTGCTAATTGCTTCACTGTCTTTCAAACGATTAACAGCGTTTGCAAGTCCCATTCCTATTGCAGTGCCATCTTCAATCATTCCACTTTCAATATTCTTAAAAAGATTTATAAGAATAGCATGGTCTGTGGTTAATGGGCTTTGCGTGAAACTTTCGCCGCTAAAAACAACTAAACCTATCCTATCGAGTTGTCTGCCCGAAATAAATTTTATAGCAACTTCTTTTGCAGCCTCTAATCGGTTGGGTCTCAAGTCTTCTGCTAGCATACTACTCGAAATATCCAAGGCAAGCACAATATCAATTCCTTGAGTAGTTTCGTTTTGCCAATTATCAAATGATTGAGGTCGGGCAATAGCAAATACAAGGGTTACGATTGCCATAACTCTCAAAATAACAAGCACATAACGCAAATAAAACTTATAACTCTTTCCCAAGCTTTCAAATGGTTTCAAAGTTGAAAACCGCACTGATGCTTTCAAGCTAGAATGCTTAAAAAAATAATAAACAGCCATTGGTATTAAAACCAACAAAAGATAAAATAATTCGGGATTTTCAAAAGTTATTCTATTCCAAAATTCCATAGTTAAATTTCTTTTTTTGTAATTAAAATTTAGTGCTAAAAAAATGAAAAAAAAACTAAATATCAAGTATTTATTGTTTTAACATTTTCCGAAATCAAATTGGTTTCTTTAGTTTGTTGCACAAAATTTAGTGTTTTAGAAAAAGCCAAATCATTTTCATCTGGCAATGGTTCAGATTTTGCAAATTTAGCTAAATCGGCATAAGAAAAGATTAGTCGCAACTCGCTTATTCTATCAGGCTGAATGTCAGTAATTTTCATACAAGCGTCGATAGTTTCAGAACTTGTTTGTTCGGTTGTACTAATTTTGTATCTGTTTTCGATGTATTCACGCAAAATATCAGTCAATTCGGTATAATATTGCTTTACATTACCAGATTGCCAAAGTTTTTGTAACTTCAATTTTTCAAGTTTTTCAATTGCAATAATATGGAAAGGAATCGCTTTTTTTGGCTTTTCTGTTTGAATTTCAGACGTTTTTTTGCGCCAACGTGTAAAATACAAAACAAGTAAAACAATAGCTACGATAGAAATAAATCCGCCAATCAACCAATACTTGTATTCTTTAATAAACTCCTTGAAAGTTAAAGGAGTATCATAAACTGTATAAATATCTTTGACTGATTTTTCAGTTGTATCAACCACAATTGTATTTACTTTCAAAAGCAAATCATTTGTACGTAAACTATCTCTTCCATTGGCAAGAAAAACAAAAGGTGGAATTATATAATTACCTGAATCAAATGAAGTTACAATAATTTCTTGAGAAAGTAAATAGGTTGAATTTGCTTTTGAAAAAGCGGTATCAATTTCGCCAATTTCAACAATTTCAATGCCTTTAACAATTGAATCTTGAAAAATAGGAAATTTAATAGCCTGAACAGCATAAACACTTGCTTGAAGTGTTATTTTTGCTTGCTTACCTATAACTATTTGTTTGCTATTTATAGAAGCTTTTACTTCTATTTTCTGAGCGTAAGCTGAAAATAATGCAAAATAAAAAATTCCTAAAAATAATATTTTTTTTATCATATTTTTTTATCTACTTTTAAACATTTGCATCAAAGGTTTCACATAATCCTGATGAGTAAATAACTCGGCAAAACTAATACCTCTTTTTTTGAGAACAGTTTTAAGTTCGCTATTTTTCATCATTCTATATTTTTTAAATTGCTTTTGAACTAATTTATCGGAAGTGTCAATCCATTGATATTGACCCGATTCAGCATCTTTCATCTTAACGAGTCCTATATCAGGAAGTTCAATTTCGCGCAAATCGGTAACTTTCAAGGCAATTAAATCGTGCTTGTAACTAGCTATTTGCAAAGCTTTTTCGTAGTTTTCATCTTCAAAGTCGGAAATCAAAAAAGCAGTGCACCTTTTTTTAATTACATTGGTAAAATACTTTAGACCTTCTTCTAAATTTGTGCCTTTACTTTCTGGAGAAAAATCAATTAACTCTCTAATAATGTGAAGTATATGAGATTTCCCTTTTTTAGGCGGAATAAATTTTTCAATTTTATCTGAAAAAAAGATAACGCCTACTTTGTCGTTATTTTGAATAGCTGAAAATGAAAGAGTTGCAGCAATTTCAGTAATTAACTCTCGTTTAAACATAAGTTTGCTTCCAAATTCACCCGAACCACTAACGTCAATTAGCAGAACCACAGTCATTTCTCTTTCTTCTTCAAAAACTTTTACGAAAGGATTTTTATAGCGCGCAGTTAAATTCCAATCGATGTTGCGAATATCATCACCGTATTGATATTCACGCACTTCACTAAAAGTCATACCACGCCCTTTAAAAGCTGTGTGGTATTCGCCAGCAAATACTTCGCGTGATAATCCTTTGGTTTTAATTTCAATTTTGCGAACTTTTTTTAATAGTTCGCTTGCTTTTTCTGCCATTTTATTTCAATTAAGAATCATTAAAAATTGAAAACATTTATTCAATTCGCACTAATTCAATGCTTTTGTTGAAATTACAAAAATACTAAGGTACTTCAACAGCATTTAAAATTTCGCTAATGATTTCTTCACTTGTAATATTCTCAGCTTCAGCCTCATAGGTTAATCCAATACGGTGTCGCAATACATCATGAGCAATAGCACGAATATCTTCGGGCAAAACGTAACCTCTACGCTTAATAAATGCGTAAGCTTTAGCAGCTTTAGCCAAATTAATGCTAGCACGTGGCGAACCACCAAAATTGATAAGTTCCTTGAATTTAGCTAATCCGTATTCTTCGGGATTTCTAGTAGCAAAGACAATGTCAACAATATATTTCTGGATTTTTTCGTCCATATAAACCTCTTTTACAGCATCACGAGCACGTAAAATATCTTCTGGTTTTATAACTGAGTTAGCTTTAGGAAAGGATTTCATTAAATTTGCCTTGATAATTTCTCTTTCCTCCTCTTTTTTAGGATAAGTAATTATCACTTTTAGCATAAATCTATCCACTTGCGCTTCTGGCAAAGGATATGTTCCTTCTTGCTCAATTGGGTTTTGAGTAGCCATTACCAAAAAAGGTTCTTCAAGTTTATAAGTTTCTTCTCCTATGGTAACTTGCTTTTCTTGCATGGCTTCTAAAAGTGCCGATTGTACCTTAGCCGGAGCACGGTTTATCTCATCGGCAAGAACAAAATTTGTAAAAATTGGACCTTTTTTTACAACAAATTCTTCCTTTTTTTGCGAATAAATCATGGTACCCAAAAGATCGGCAGGTAAAAGGTCGGGGGTAAATTGAATACGACTAAAATCAACGCTAATGGTTTGCGCAAGTGTATTGATAGCCAAAGTTTTAGCCAGTCCAGGAACACCTTCCAGCAAAATATGACCACCCGTAAGTAAACCTATCAAAAGGCTCTCTGTCAAGTGTTTTTGCCCCACAATCACTTTATTCATTTCCATGTTCACCATATCTACAAAAGCACTTTCCTTTTGTATTTTCTCATTAATTTCACGAATATCAACTGATTCCATCTTTATAAATGCACTTAAAGTTAGTAGTTTTTATTTTAAAATATTAAATGATTTTGTAAAAAGCACTTGCGCTATTTTTTTTGGAGTAAATATTTTCACAACCAAATAATTATAAAGTACTTAACAGTATAAAATATACAATTAAAGTAGGTACACTACCAAATTATATTTTTATATGTTTTGCTCTAAATTCAAATGCAAATATAGAATTTTTAATTGGGCAAAGCAAAAAAGCGATTAACTATTCAGAAATGTTTAACTTTTTTTAAAAAATCTAAAAAAAAACGTTAATTTTGTACGCTCTATTTATCAAAGCAAAGCGGTTAAAAATTTGTAATAAAAACGCATTAAAAAACCAAAGTTGAAAAAATAATACATGTTAAGAAAAATAAAAACATTTGTTCAAAACAATTCTTTATTTGAAACAAACGATAAAATATTATTGGCACTAAGCGGTGGAATTGATTCAATTGTATTGTTGGATTTACTACAAAAAATGAACTGCAACTTTGCAGCCGCTCACTGCAATTTTAACTTACGAGGCGAAGAATCAGACAGCGATGAAGCTTTTGTAACTAGTTTATGCGAGAAAAGAAATATCCGTTTATTTAAAATTTCTTTTGCTACACAAACTTACGCCAATGAAAAAAAAATATCAATTCAAATGGCAGCTCGCGAATTAAGATACAATTGGTTTGAAAAAATATTAAACGATAATCAATTAAAATACATTGCTTTAGCGCATCATTCAGGCGACGTTGTAGAGACATTTCACATCAATTTGAGTAGAGGAACCGGAATTAAAGGTATAAGTGGAATAAAGGCAAAAACAGGCAATTTAATTCGACCATTACTTTTTGCAACTAGGCAAGAAATAATTGATTATCAAACATGTAATCAATTAACTTACAGAGAAGATAGTAGCAATTCGTCAGTAAAATATGCTCGCAACAAGATACGGCACGAAATTATTCCAAACTTTGCAAAAATAAATCCAGCTTACAACCAAAATATACTAAAAAGTATAGAAAATTTGCACGAAGTAGAAAAAATTTATAACCAACAAATAGAAGAAAAACGCAAAGAAATAGTAAAATATGACAATGCATTGTGCAAAATTGATATTACTAAATTACTAAATACGGCAGCTCCAAAAACATTTCTATATGAGTTTATAAAAGAATTTGGGTTTGAAAGTGAAATTCTAGCACAAATATTTGAATCAATTAATAATCAATCGGGTAATGAATTTTTTTCTGAGAATTTCATTCTTTTAAAAAATAGGAATGAATTTGTAATATCAAAAAAAGAAAACAGGCAAAAAGTAGAAGTTTTAATTGATGAAAATTGTTCGGTTTTAAAAATAAACGAGTTAAATTTATTTTTATCAAAAATAGACAAAAATGAGAATTTTATTCTAACAAAAAAACAAGAAATAGCATTGCTTGACTTTGAAAAAATTGAATTTCCAATAAAGTTAACAAACTGGGAAGCAGGAGATTATTTTTTTCCATTAGGAATGAAGAAACGAAAAAAACTGTCTGATTTTTTTATTGACAACAAGTATTCTCTTTTTGAAAAGCAACAACAAATAATTTTAAAATCAAACGATAAAATCGTTTGGATACTTGGAAAACAGATAGATGACCGATACAAAATAAGTGAAACAACAAAAAAAATCTTACAAATTGAAATAAAAACTGATTTTTTTATAAATTTGCAAGAAAAATAAAAGGTAATGATTGATTGTTATAGCTAAATATAGTTTTAAACCAATGAAAGCAAATATATTTTTATTAATAATTCTCTTATTTACAACAAAAATTGCTTTTTCTCAAGCAACTCAAGCACTAAGTAATCGTATAGCTAATTATGACATTGATGTAAGCTTAAATACTGAAAATAAAACACTTAGAGGAAAAGAAATTCTAACTTGGAAAAACACTTCGCGTGATACGTTAAATGAATTTCATTTTCATTTGTATTTGAACGCTTTTAAATCGAAGCATTCTACTTTTATGAAAGAATTTGAAAATGAAGTAACAAAAGAAGAAGCAGGTTATATAAAAATTACGGGTATTCAACTAGGCAATGGTGAAAATTTAACTAAAAATATAGAATTCATTGCTTTAGACGACAACAATAAATACGACGAAACGGTTGTAAGAATAAAAAGCAAAACTGGAATATTGCCGGATTCTACGATACAATTTGAAATAGATTTTACCGCAAAACTTCCAAAATTAAGCTTCAGAACCGGCTACGTTCAAGATTATTTTTTCGTGGCACAATGGTTCCCCAAAATAGGAGTTTATGAGCCACAAAATTACCAAGATTCGAGCAAATGGACTTGGAATTGTCATCAATTTCATGCACATTCAGAATTTTATGCTGACTTTGGAGTTTACAACGTAAAAATAACACTACCAGATAATTATATTGTCGGAGCAAGTGGTTTACTTTGGGACGAAAAGCAAAATGCAAATCAAACTAAAACACTACATTTTAAAGCAAACGATGTAATTGATTTTGCATGGACAGCATCACCTAATTATTTGGTTTACACTGAAAAATGGAAAGATACAAACATTTCATTTCTTTATCAAAAAGAACATAAACAACAAATAAACAGACATATAGATGCGTTAAAAAGTGCTTTTGAATATTTTGAAACAAATGTTGGAGAATATCCATATCCTTCTATTACTGTGATAGATCCGCCTATTTACGGGCTTGGAGCCGGAGGAATGGAATATCCAATGTTAATCACCGTAGGAACTGTAAAATTTTTACCTACCGGAATTAAAATGCCAGAGCTCACAACGATACATGAATTTGGACATCAATATTTTATGGGCATTTTAGCTACAAACGAGTTTGAAGAAGCTTGGCTAGACGAAGGAATCAATTCATATTACGAAACTCGTATAATGGACGAAATTTACGGGTATTCTAACTCACTAATCGATTTTGCTGGATTAACCATTGGAGATGGTGAAACACAGCGAATTGATTATATAAATTTGGCAAATTTACGCATTTCGCCAATCAATAATTATGCGTGGAATTTTCCATCGTACAGCTATGGAACTTTAGTTTATAGTAAAGCAGCCACAATGCTGCAAACTCTTGAAGGGCTTGTTGGCAAAGAAGTTATGGATAGAGTTATGCAAACCTACTTTGAAGAATGGAAATTTAAACACCCAAAAACAGAAGATTTTATAAAAATAACCAGCCAAATAATTAAAAAGAAATATGGTAATGATTTTGGCGAAAATATGGACTGGTTTTTTGAACAAACTCTGTATGGAACTGCAGTTTGCGACTATTCGGTTGAATCTATCCTCAATTCAGAAGTTGAAAAAGGAGAAGATATTGAAAGTGACGGCGTTATCTCAAAAGTGCGGATTCATCGCTTGGGCGATATGTATTTACCAAACGAATTACTCATAGAATTTACTGATGGCAGTAAAATAATCGAAAAATGGGACGGAAAAGCTGCAACAACGGTATTTACCTTTAAAGGGAAAAAAATTAAATCGGTACAAATAGATCCTGAAAATAAAATAAAATTAAATATTAATTTTTCAAATAATAGTAAAACTTTGAAACCCAAAACTAGCAGTTTCTGGAAATATGCAGAAAAAATTATGTATTGGCTTCAAAATATTATGCAATTATTTGTATTTTAATAAATTAACTAAATATCATTCTTTTCCACAAAAAAATGAAAATAAAAGAATCATACATAAGAGGTTGGAAATTAGCAATTCGTACAATTCCAAATACTTACTTACTTTATTTAGCAAATTTTTTGCTTGCACTAATAATCGGTATTACATTTGCGACTTCCATTTCATCTAATAGTTTGTTATACAGCAAATTATTTAATAAATTTAGTTATACAGCAATTTTTGAATTTTTGCGTAACTATGAAACTTTAATTGATGTTTTAAAATCACAATTTATCCTTTTTACAGGACTTTATCTATTATTGAGTATTTTTTTTACTGGTGGAATTGTCGATAGTTTTTTTAAAGAAAAATTTAACCAGAGCGAGTTTTGGATTAACTCTAGAAAATTCTTTTTAAGATATTTCAAACAAGCACTTTACATATTGATAATCAAAGCCTTATTGCTAATTTTACTCATATTTGCTTTATCAATGGTAGTTTCGGATTTGGTAGAAAAAGAATCGATAGAAAATGCCTATATTTTTCCAATAATTTCGCTGGTATTTTTATACTTAATCTTGAGTAGTTTTATTTATGTTATATCAGATTATGCAAAGTTTGGAATTTATTTTACTGAAACGGATAAAGTATTGAGTGCAATTTGGCGAAGTACAAAATATGTATTCAAAAATTTTGGAAAAATATATTTACTTTTCCTATCTCTAATGGTAATTCCAATTGTATTAATAATAAGTAACTTGGTAATTTCAATCAAATTAGAAGCTATTAATTATTTTACACTACTATTAATTTTTCTGTTGGGACAATTATTTATTTTTGCACGAATTTTTGCACGAATATGGTTTTTGAGTGCGCAATATAGCTTATTTACGTACGATTTTAACAAAAAAATAGAAAATAAACGAGCTGAATTTCAAGCTCTTGACGAAAAAGCAGAACAACTAAGCAAAAGCCAATTTGAGCAAGAAAAATCCGAAATTCGCCAAAATAAAGAAGAAAAAGCGCAAACCGTAATTCAAGGAGTAAATGAAATGCTCAAAAACATTCAATATCAACTTGAAGAGATTGAAAAAGAAGCACGTCCGGAGATAAAAGAGCAACTCATCGAAAAATTAATCCAATCATCAGAGAGTGAGGAATGGGAAATTTTGGAAGAAAAAGCTGAAGAAAGCAACAAACAAAGAGAATTGAGCAAAGTAATGTCGCTCATAGATGAAATAAAATTAGAAAAAGCTACAAAAAACGAGAAAAAAACATTGCAAAAGCCCAAAATAACGGACGATTTGTGGGAATTTGATGATTAAAAATACTTTCGTTCAAACAAAAAAAATAGTATAAAATTTATTTTTTTTTGATTAAAAAAAATGACAGAACTGCCATCAAAATATTTGTCTAATACTGTAAACGAATTTGCAAACTTGCCCGGAATAGGCAAAAAAACAGCACTTCGTTTAGTCTTGCATTTATTAAAACACGAAAAAAAAGAAATTTTACAATTTAGCCACTCCATTAAAGAACTGGCTGAAAATATAAAAAATTGCAAAATTTGTCATTCCATTTCAGATACTGAGATATGTGAAATTTGTTCAAATCAGAAGCGAACACGCAATACTATATGTGTTGTAGAAAGCATTAGAGAAGTTTTAGCAATTGAAAATACTCAGCAATACAACGGCTTATATCATGTTTTAGGAGGTATAATTTCGCCCATCGACGGAATAGGTCCAAGCGATTTGAATATAGATAGTTTACAGCAAAGAGTTGAAAATGAAAATATTGCAGAAATAATATTGGCTTTGAGTACAACTATGGAAGGTGACACAACCAATTATTTCATACACAAAAAGTTAGCCGATTCGAACGTAAAATTAACAACCTTAGCTCGAGGAATTTCCTTTGGCGACGAACTGGAATATACCGACGAAATTACGCTTGGTCGTTCTATTTTAAATAGAGTAGAATTTCATTAAATAAAAAAGCAAAATGCAACTTTCGATTATAATTGTAAGCTACAACGTACGAAATTTTATAAATTTATGCCTTTCATCAATTAAAAGTGCAAAGCAAAACATTGAATTAGAAATTATTATAGTTGATAATAATTCAGAAGATGATTCCGTAAATTACATAAAAAAGAATTTTGGTTGGGTAGAACTCATTGAAAATAAAGAAAATATAGGTTTTTCAAAAGCCAATAATCAAGCAATAAAACAAGCCAAAGGTAAGTACATTCTAATCTTAAATCCGGATACAATAATAGAAGAAAATACGTTAGTTGATTGCATCGATTTTATGGAAAAAACGAGCAATTGCGGAGCACTTGGAGTAAAAATGATAGGTTTTGATGGAAAATTTCAACCAGAATCAAAAAGAGGCTTTCCTACACCAGCAGTTTCGTTTTATAAAATGTTTGGGTTTTCAAAACTATTTCCTAATTCAAAAACATTTGGTCGTTATAATTTAAGCTATTTACCTGAAAATGAAATAAATAAAATAGAAATTCTGTCAGGAGCATTTATGTTTGTACGCAAAACAACGTTAGAAAAATCCGGTTCATTTGACGAAGATTATTTTATGTATGGAGAAGATATCGACTTGTCTTATAGAATTTTGCAAAGTGGTTTTGAAAATTATTATTTTCCAAAAACAAAAATACTCCATTTTAAAGGAGAAAGTACAAAAAAAAATGAAAGCAAATATATTTATACGTTCTACAATGCAATGAAAATCTTTGCAATAAAGCATTTTAACACAAAAGAAACAAGATTTTTTTTAATTTTTATAAAGTTTGCTATAAATTTACGCATTCTTTTATCATTGATTAATTTAAAAATAAAAAAAGCATTTCGTCGTCAGAAAAAAGAAAATATGAATCAAAAATCGCTTATAATTTCGGAGAAAATGGAATTAGTAGAAATTAAAGAAGCAATAAATGGCGATTTTGAAAAACAAAATTATTTACATTTCTCAATTAGCAATTTTGAAGAATTTAACCAAATTGAAACATTAAAAAGAGAAATTATACGTATAAATCCAAAAAAAATCATAATTTCGTTCTCAGTACAGAAAAAAATGCTGATAGACATTATTCATTCATTATCAGAAGAATACATAGATATAAAACTTTATATTCCATCTGAAAAAAAATTTTTTTCAACTAAAAATAAATAAAAAGAAAAAAAATTATGAATAATCTACAAATTTATTTATTTTTGTGAAATATTATGCAAAGAGATATTATAGAGATGTTTTTGAGTAATATTAAGTATTTCATTAATTGTTAATTTTTACGAATAAAAATAAAATTTTATTAACAATTAAAAAATTATTTAACTCATTAATTGATAACATATTAAAAAGCATTAACGAACGAAAAATAGCAAATTAATTATTTTTTAACTTAAATAATAATATTTAATTTCATATTTTTTTTATAAATTGCGAAACAAATAAAAATATTTGTTTATATTTGTGTAATCAAAACGAAAAAAAAACAAAAACTATAAATACGAAAAAAATTTAATAAAACTTTATAATCTTTATTGTTATGAAAAAATTTTATTTCCTAGTTATTTTAATATTTTTAACGGGGAGTTATAGTATTGCAAATTCAGTGCCCAAAGATACAACAATATCTGCTGAAAAGCGCTTTGCAAAAGCAGAAAGTTATATTGATGCTGGCAATTTTGAAGAGGCTGTTGTAATGTACGAGAGTTTGTTACGCGAAGATCCGAACAGTGCAATATTAAATTTTTATTTAGGTTACTGCTATCTAAATATAACGGATAAAAAAGATAGAGCAGCCAAGTATTTAAAAAAAGCTGTTCAAGACATCCCCGAAGGTGCCGAAAGCGAAACCTATATTAAAGTAATAGGCAAAACAAAGGAATTAGAGGGAGTACCATTGGAAGCTATGTATTTTCTTGGTAAGGCATACCATGCAAATTACAAATTTCAAGAAGCTCTTGATGTTTATAACAAATTGTTAGTGAAGCTTCCACCCAAAAGTGAAGATTTCGAGAAGGCAGTAAAACGAGAAATTGTTTATTGCAAAAATGGTATTGAACTTACCAAGAATCGTGTCGAAATGGAAGTTATACCTTTAACAAACTTAAGCTCGGCTTACAGCGATCACAGCCCCGTGCTTTCGGCTAATGAAGAAACCTTAATATTTACCAGTTTAAGAGATGGTAATAAAGGTAAAGAGACTGCCGACGGTCAGTGGGCAGAAGATATTTATATTTCGCAAAAAATTGATGGTGAATGGACAGCTCCAAAACCAATAAGCGAGAATATAAATACTAAAGGAAACGATGCAAGTATTTCGCTTTCTGTTGATGGAAAACAACTTTTTATCTACAAAGATGCTAGTGGTAATGGAGATATTTATTATTCAGAATCAGAAAATGGTCAAACTTGGTCGAAACCTGAAAAATTGAATGAAAATATCAACACAAAATATAAAGAAACTCATGCTTCAATTTCGGCAGATGGACAATATTTATATTTTATTAGCGATAGAGACAAACAAAAAGAAGAAGGCAAGTTGTTCAAACAAAAGATAGGTTTTGGTGGTTTAGATTTATATGTTGCCAAAAGACTTCCTGATGGTACTTGGGCAAAAGCTAAAAACTTAGGCAGTGTTTTGAATACTAACGAGGACGAAGAAGGTGTTTTTGTTCACCCTAACGGAACGTTATACTTCAGCTCAAAAGCTCACAATAGCATGGGTGGTTACGATATTTTCTCTTCTACACAAAATGAAGAAGGTGTATGGAGCAAACCCGTTAATATTGGTTTCCCAATTAATACAACCGATGATGATTTGTATTATGTAGTAAACCCTGCAAGCAATACAGCTTATTACGCATCAGCTCAACAAAACGTTAATGCTTTGAACAAAGCTGACCTTTATCAAATAGGTTTTGGTGATGGAAATTTCCAAAATATAGCTCTATATGAAGGAATCTTGAAACTAGAAAATGATAATCCTCTTGATTCAGGAGTGATATATGTTAGAGACCCTGAAAGTGATGAACTAATTGGAACCTTTAGACCTGATAAAACTACAGGTAAATATTTTATGTTGCTAAGCCCAACAAAAGATTATCTAATCAGTTATGAAGAATCAGGTTACGAACCAGCAGTAGATACTTTGCCAGTAGCTCGCACAAATTCGTTTTTGCAAAAAATGAGTGCCAACGATTTAGGTGTAACAACATTGTACAAACCATCAAAATACGCAGATTATGCAATTGCAATAAACGATATTATGTTTGAGTTTAACAAATTTGTAATCAATGAAGAATTGAACCCTGGTGTTTTTGAAAGTTTAGATAAATTTGCAGAATATTTATCAAAAGATAAAAGCTTGAACTTGCAAATTGATGGACACTGTTGTAAAATAGGAACAGAAAAATACAATGTAAAACTTTCTGCTCAACGTGCAACTTTCGTAAAAGATTACTTGGTAAAAAAAGGTGTTGATGCTAAAAACATAACCATTAAAGAATTTGGTTATAGCACTCCAATAGCAATAAACCAAAATTCAGACGGTTCATGGAAAGAAGAATCAATGAAATTTAACCGTAGAATTGAATTCAAAGTTACAGGTGAAAATGCACCAAAAGTAAAAGTTGTAAATTTACAAGTACCCGATAAATTCAAAGTAAACAAAGAATTATAAGAATCTCTTATACATAAACATAAGCCGACAATGAAAAACATTGTCGGCTTTTTATTTTTAACGTTATGCTTAAAAACAAAAACATAAACTTAAGAGCAGTAGAACCATACGACGTAGAAACGCTTTACAAATGGGAAAATAGCAGTGATTTATGGCGCATTTCTAACACAACTGTACCAATTTCAAAACACCAATTAACTCAATTTGTACAAGAAGCATCTTTAGGAATATTCGAAACAAAACAATTAAGACTCATTATCGATTTTACCGAAACAAAAAAAACTATCGGTTGCATCGATTTATTTGATTTTGACCCATTTCATAAAAGAGCTGGAGTAGGAATCTTAGTTTTCAATAAAGAAGATAGACAAAAAAGAGCAGCTTTTGATTCTCTTAATTTGTTGATAGATTATGCATTCAATTTTCTGGAATTGCATCAATTGTATTGCAATATTTTAATAGACAATGAAGCAAGTTTAAACCTTTTCAAAAAAGTAGGTTTTTCAGTAACTGCGCAAAAAAAAGAGTGGTTCTGGACAGGTAAATATTGGCTTGATGAATGGTTCTTACAATTATTAAATCCTAATAGAATTTGAAAAGTACTGATTAAAAAAAGTGCATTACCCTTATAGATAATGCACTTATAATTAGTAAAGCAAATTAGATTAAAGCATGCTTGCAAAGTTCAAATAAAGATTCTTTCCATGGCGGTGCTGCTCGCATTACTTTAGGGAAAATTTTGTCGCTATTTTCGATTATATCCGGATAAATAGAATGTATTCCATCGACACAATCTTTTAAAAATTGAAGAATTTCTTCTTCATTTTCAAATGATTTTATTTCAGCATACCTTCCTATTTCAATTCCTTTACCGTCTCTTTCGAGCGTGAAGTAATCTTTTTCTGGAGTATTTGACCAATTTTTTAATTTATCTCTAAAAAAACTGAGGTATTGATTTCTTACTTCTGTCTGCTCTCCATCGGTTCTTATAAGAACATTCATGCCTATTTTTTCGTACAAATTAATATCGGAATTATAAAAAAAGCCAATATTAAACCCAAAAACATAGCCCAAGTTTTCAGTAGAAAACCCTAATCCATAAAAAAACCAGTCTTTAGAGGATTTCTTGTGAGTATATTTTCCTAATTTATCGTTAAAATATTTCTTCACATCTTGTAAAATAGTTCTAATTTTTTCCTCAGAAACTCTGAATTTCAAACCAGAAAGCATTTTCCTCAATTCACTTCTCAATTTTTGAGAGTCTTCTTCAGAAAGTTGTAAAACTAAATCTGCAATTTGTTGATATGTAAGGGATATTTGAAAATTTGATTTTTCCATAACATTATTTTTTATCAATTTTCACTTTTATAAGTACTAATGAAATACATATTGATATAATAATCTATATTTTATACAATCTATCTATATAAAAAAACATTAGTTATTCTAAATTTTCTTTACAGATATCTACAAAAAGTTCGTCCCATTTTGGTGCAGCTCTAACTACGCCTTCAAACAAACCTGCATTTTCGATAATTGTTGGATAAATTTGGTGGAACTTCAATATGCAATCTTGTATATAATCTACAATCGCATTGGGGGAATTAAAATCTTCTATTTTTTTATACCGTGCAACCTCTACACCTTCATCTCCACGGGCAGGATAAGAATATATTTTTTCATTTTGGTTTGCCCAATCGGCAAGATTAGCTCTAAAAAAATTTAAAATTTTATTTCTAAATTCATTTTCACCTCCGTTGGAACGTACTAAAATATTCATTCCGGCATAATTAAACATGGTTTGGTCATTTTTTTTAAAAAAACCTACATTGATGCCAAAAATATAGCCCAAGTTTTTCTTAGTAAAGGCAAAACCAACAAAAGACCAGTCAGTTGAAGATTTTTGATGTGTATATTTTCCTAATTTATGACTTAAAAATGGTCTAACTATTCGCAAAATATTTTTGATTTTATCTTCATTCAAAGTAACTTTTAATCGATTATTCGTATCATCAACTTCTTCCAAAATTTTTTCTTTATCAGAATCTGGCAACTGAGAAACAAGTTGTAAAACGGTATTATAATCAACATTCAATTGATAATCTTCTTGATTCATTTTATACTTTTTAAAAAAGAAATTAAACAAATAAATAAAGCATATAAAAAAACTTTTTAATTCTGAAATAGAATGTCAGTAGCTCATATGTGAGCAAATAATTGCTATAATCTAGTTAAAAAAAAGCTGTTAGTTTGTGTTTTTGCAAAGCTGTTTCTTTATAAAATTTTAGAAAAAAGATTATAAAACATCAGCACACAAATATACTAAATTTTTAACGAATATCAATACATATTTTACATTCTTTTTTTTTTTATAACTAAAAAAGGTTTAAAAATATTAAACAGCTAAAAAAAACTGTAAACATTTTTAAACCTAATATAATAATTTTACTCAGACTTCCATAAAAAATGGTTTTAGAGCTAAAAGTCTTATTTAACGTGATCCATCTCTACAATCATTGCAACAACAGTTTTTGATTTCGATTTTGCTTCGAAAGAAATAACGCTACCTTCAGAATAATCAATTTCTTCGTTGTTGAATAATTTTGTACCCAAAGCACCTTTTATACGTTCGGCAAATGTTCCGTAACCCGATTCCACATCGCCTATAATCTGATAGAAATCAAGAGGTTCTGTTGAATACAGCACACACATATAGTCCGTACCAACGGTATTATCCATTTGAATGTAATGCTGCTCGTCGGGCAAAGCCACTTCGTTGTCAGTATAGTTTAATGCCGGACTAATTAGTTTGTCATATGGAAACACTGGAAAGATTTTTTGTGTAGCGTCAGTTCCCAATGCATAAACGTAGGCAGGTTCAGAATTTCGGATAAAAATACGGAAACGAGTTCCTGATTTGTACGAATCTTTCATTTTGAAAACATTGCCTTTTCTAGTAGCATTCATAGAAACTCCGGTTCCAAGTTCGTAACGAATAGCACCTTTTAGCGATTTTTCTTCTGTTACTACTTTATGTGGGTATCCGCTAGCCATATTTCCGATTATTTCGTATGCATACTTAGTAAAATCGGCAAAAGTAGAATATTTTATCCAAATATATCCATTATTGCCCCACTCTACTCCCCAAGAGTTTTGTATTAAAAATGAACCTCCGGCTTTGTTGTCATCGTAACCTACTACACACATTGCGTGCCCACCGTAGTCGCCAAGGTGAGTTTCGGTGGGTTCCCAAACATCTACCGCTTGGTAAAAAGAGTTTGGAACTAGCATTCCGATAACTACCGGATTGTTTTCAGAAAGACTTTTTTTAACAGCCTGAATTTTAAATGCATTTCCATCGGTAAGTCCAAAAAGTTTAGCATAATCGGTAATCCGATAATTTTTGGCAGTTGAAAGTAAAGTGCTGTTGATGTTATCGGGACAATTAATGCTCAAATCAGAATATCTAACAGCACCTACTGTTTTTAGAATGTTCAAAGCATCGCTCAACGACGACCCCCAAGCACAACTTGCATCACCGTCATCTTTAATGTGTTTGTAAAGAAATCCGGGAGAAAAGGCATTTTCTGTAATTTTTGCTTTGTCGGTCAAATTTAGCGTTTTGGCTTCAACAATTGTAAGTGCGCAATAAGCACTAGCCCAACCAACGCAAGTAGAATAACTTCCTTGGCTTAAAGGTGAAGGAGTATAATCAACGAGCGATGCACTTGAAGGCAAACTATTTCCGTACATACTTCGCACCAAAGGTGCTTTCATTTGAGTGGATTGATAGCCTGTATCGTCATATTTCAAACCTCTTTTGTATTTAGTAGTATCTTTTTGAGCAAAAGAAACGCTAAAAAGCAAGAGTAGCATCAATAATATGCTAATTTTTTTCATTTTATATGTTTTTAATTTTTTTTAAGTAAAGTAAAAATCAATGGTTTTGATGTTTATAAATAGTTTCCTAAAAATAGTGTTAGAAATAAAATGCTGTCATTTTGAAAAAAAATCAAAATTTCAATCCGCCTAACCGAGTTTTTTTAGTCTGATAAATAAGCACTTACAAGTTTATCGGACAAGCGGTTGTAACCGTTTTTTGGGTCATTTTCTTTTTCTTACACTAAGCTATTAACAAAAATGCTTGTTCTAAATTTAAGAACGTACTGTTAGTTAAAGCTAAATTTCATAAACCATTGATTTTTTTAAAAATTTATTTATTTATTAAAGAAGAAATCTTCAAAAATAGATGAATTGTCCCAAGGAACTTGTTTGCCATCAGATTTTTTATATACATTTCGTCTTACTTCTTTGAAAACATTTTCAATAGATTCGCCTTTTCGTTCAAGAGCTGTCAAAAATTCTTGTGTATAAAGTCCATTTGAGCCAGAACCATCGGCAGCAACCGAACCGGGTGAGGTAGCATAAGCAATAAATGTGCCTTGTGGTGCGTTGGTTTGCGCCAAACCGCCTCCCCCCGACGAGCGTGTTGCACTAGCAAAAGGATTGTCTCTACAAGCATCTAATATTATGATATTCATATTATTACGAGCATAATCCATCTCGCCGAGTAGTCGTTTGAGATTAACAGCTTCAAGTTCAACGTCTTGTTGTTTTTGAATATCTGCACCTATTGGAATTAAATAGTTTTCGCCATCGACTTGCATTCCGTGTCCGGCATAAAAGAACAATCCTGTTCCTTTTTCAGCAGCAAGTTTTTCGCCAAAAGTACGGAAGGCTTTTTTCATATCTGCCTGATTTTGGTTCAAAAAAAGCATCACTTCAAATCCAAGTCCTTCTAATTTTTTGGCAATAGCTTTGGCATCGTTTTCGGGGTTTCTCAAAGGCGAAGCGGCATAGTTGCTATTTCCAATAATCAAAGCCAACCGTTTTTCGGAACTAGAACTTACGTTTTCAAAAGTTACGGTTCTCTCTTCGGTAGTTGTAGAGCCTGTTTGGTTTGAAACAGTTACTTTTATTTTATTATCGCCACTTGTGAGTTGAATTTCGCGTTCGATTGTATAATCGCAAGCACTGCTAACTACAGAAAATCCGCGATTTGTAGAAGTTTGTTCTTTTCCATTAACATAAACAACGGCTGTAACGGGAGTTGATGATTCTACACACACTTTAATTTTGTAAACATTTGAGCTAGTTGTAGATGTGTAATATTCAGGAGTTAACCAAGTAACCATTGGTCCTTTGTTTTCTTCTTCGATAGGACCTATATAGTTGTTATCTTTCCATTTACCTGATTTTGAAGTTCCATCGGTATAATACATAGTTCCAATGCCGGTGTAAGTTCCGTCAACCCAGTCGCCAATATATTTAACGCCGCTTGCCCAAATATAAGTTCCTTTTCCGGTGCGGTTATCATCAATCCAATTGCCAATATACTTATCGCTATTTGCATAATAAAAAGTACCTTCGCCATTGTATTTTCCACTTTTCCAGTTTCCAACGTATTTTGCACCGCTTTCAAAGGTATAAGTTCCGTAACCATTATCGCAATTACCAGTAATGCAACCAATATTTCCTTGAGATTTGCCTACAAAATTATCTTTTTCCCAAATTCCACTTTGTACAGTACCATCGGCATAATACATAGTTCCCTCTCCGTGGAAATAGCTATCTTGCAACGAACCAACGTATTTTTGTCCGTTTCTGTAAACAAAAGTACCTTGTCCTGTGAGTTTATCCATTACGTAATTGCCTTTGTAATAATCGTATTCTGAATCGGGGTGATAATTGTAAGTTCCAAAACCATGTTTGTAATCGTCTTTCCACTCGCCTGAGTATTTTGCTCCATTTACAAAGTAATTGGTTCCTTGACCGTTGCGCTTGCCACTTTCCCAATTTCCTTCATATTTTTCGCCCGATTCCCATTTGTAAACACCCCAACCAGATTCACAATCTCCTGAAACACAACCAAATGAATTATTATCATAGGTAGTTTTGTTGCCTTTATATACGTCATTTTCCCACAAACCATTTTCTATTGTGCCATCGGTGTAATACATTGTACCTTGCCCTGTAAAATAATTTTCTACAAAATCTCCCACGTATTTTTGTCCGTTTTTCCAATAAAATGTACCTTTACCGTTCATTTTATTGTCCACCCAATCGCCTGTGTACGAACCATATTCCGATTCATTTTTGTAGATATAGGTACCATAACCAATTTTATTGTCATCAACCCAATCGCCATCGTATTTTGCGCCATTTGCCCAAGTATTTGCACCTCGTCCATTGCGCATTCCGTTGCTCCAATTTCCTTCGTACCTTTCACCATCTTCCCAGACATATACGCCATATCCACTAGAGCAATCACCTGTAATGCAGCCGCTTGTAACATTGTCATTTGACAAATAAGTCCCGTCCTTCCAAGTTCCTTTTTTTATAGTTCCATCGGCATAAACATAAGTAGCTTCACCGTGCTGTTTGCCATTGAGCCAACCTCCGGTATATTTATCGCCGCTAGCCCAGTAATAAGTACCTTGACCGTACATCACATTATTTTGGTATTCACCAATATATTTGGCACCATCAGAATAGTAATAAGTACCAAAACCATGACGTAAACCAGCTTTCCAGTCGCCAGTATATTTATCGCCTTTCCATTGTCCGGGTCCCCAAATATAAGTTCCGTAACCATCTTCACAGTCGCCTGAAATACAACCACTTTGCTGTGCAAAAAGGTTCAGAGAAAGGAAGAATATTAAATTGAGTATTATAATTTTCTTCATAGCTAATAAATTTTAATAATATAAAGTTTTAAACATTAATATTCAACAAAATAGAGAGTTAAAAAAAACTGAAAATAAAAAAAATCAAATCAACAAATTTGCTCACAATTTACAATTATTTTTATTAAAAAACAAAGTTAATTGTCAATAAAAAACGCAAATTATTGATTTTTAATAAATTTCTATATTTTTAAGATAAAAAGTTCTCGAAAATTTTAGAAATAGATATACGTATAAAACGTAAAAAAAAGAAAATATTATATTTTATCAAATTAAAATTGTTGAAATTTTGATTCAAAATCTTGATTTTCGTTAATATCAAAAAATCTGTATTGTATCAATAATTCTTTTTCAAATAAATTGCACGTTAATTGATTATATACAACTTGAAGTAAATTAGAGGCTTGCTCTACAATTTCCTTCTTTTGGTAAAAATTTTCGTGAGAGAAATTTAAAAATTTTAAAACTCTGAAAGCATTAAACCATTGAAAAAAGCGTGTATCAAAAATCTTCAAATTGGGACTATTTTCGTTTATTTTCTTTAACTCCGCAAAAAAATCATTTTCGTTTAAAAATTGGAGAATAATTTCTGAAATGGCTTTATTTAGCAGATAACTAATCGAATCCATTTCCGTGTTTTTGTAAAAAATATCTTTTGCTTCAAAAAAACTTTTCAAGTCAATAAAAGCCTGAATTTCATAAGTTAAATATTGGTCTGAATTGGCTTGAAGCATTTTTTGAATGGCTGCTCCAGTTCCAAAAGGCACTCTATCAGATGGACGAGGCGAAGGAAAAACAGCAGTAGAATTAATTTCATGGTAATTTCCGAGCGGGATTATTTTTTGCAAAAAATAGAAATCTTCGCCAGCTTTTCGTCGGTTCATTCCACCTTGCTTGGCATAAATGTTAGCTCGCACAGCAAAGCTAGAGCCAATGGTATGAAATGCAAAAGGAAATTTTGCAAATTGAAGTGCCTGCTTATAATAGCGTAAATACAATTCATAACGAACTATATTTTCATATACTTCTACCTGATATTCAATACCTTCGAGTGGGTGCTCAAAATATATTGAAGCTGCATTGGATTTAGGATTTTGCTTAAAATGCTTTTCTATTTCGCACAAATAATTTGTTTTGCATGTAGAATCAGCATCAAATCCCAAAATTATTCCATTTTCGTTTTGGACCGAAGCTAATCGTGAATAAGCTTCGTCCATTCCAATTTTTCTAGCAAAACCAACACCTGCAAATTTTTGTGGCAATTTTTCCACATTGAATGAATGAAATTTAAGTTTTTGAGTAGAATTTTTATCAATCCAATCTTGTACCTCAAAAAATGTTTTTCGGTTTTTATCAACTATTAAAGAATTTGTACCTTCTCCGGAATTAACAACAATTATTACCTCTACACTTTTATTGGGCAACGCACAATCTTTGAGCGAATTAAGAGTTTTAATAATATCAGGTTCATCAAAACAAGGAATTACGATGCACATATTCAAATCAGAATTTGGCATATCGTGTATTTGCAATGGATATTGCTGATATTTTAAAAGATACTCGTTCATTTGCACATTTATTTCATTTCGTATTTTCATATAAAATAAATTCAACCCTTACTTTTGAATATGAATATCGCGCTGCGGAAATGGGATGACAATATTTTTCTGATTAAATTTTCGGTAAATTTCTTTACGCAAATTACTTTTAACTACTTGAATAGCAAATCCATTGTTGCTCCAAAATAACAATTCAAAATCGAGAGAAGATTCACCGAAATTCTTTAAAATAACCGAAGGTATTGGTTCCTTTAAAACCGATTCATTTTCCATTGCACATTCGAGTAAAATTTGTTCAACAAGCTCTACATCACTTCCATAAGCTACTCCCACCGGAACTCTAAAACGGGTAGTTGAATCCGTTTTTGTGTTGTTAATCACCTTATTAGAAGTCAATTGCGAATTTGGTAGTATAATCGTAACGTTATCAGGAGTTAAGATTTTAGTTGTACGTAAATCTGATTCAATCACTTTACCTGTAACTCCATCTACATCAATAATATCGCCTACTTTAAGCGTACTTTCGGCAATAATAACTAAGCCCGAAACAAAATCGCTAAAAAGTTGCTGAATACCAAAGCCTAAGCCCACTAAAAGGGCAGCCGAACCAGCGAGTAAAATAGACAATTTAAAACCAGCCGATTCTAAAACAATAGCTATTAAAATAATCCACAAAAGATATTTCAAAATACGAAAAATAGAATGACTAGTACCCAAATCTAGCTTTTTATTGCCAACTTGTAACCTTAAAAAACCATTTAAACCGAGTAAAATCATCTGCCCAATTACAATAATTAACAAGGCAAATATTAAATCTCCAATTGTAATTGGTATTTTATTAATTACAAATAATTTATGCTCAGTAAATTGAGTAAAATCTACCAAAATGGCTTTCAAAACAATGCTAACTGTAATAATCCAAAAAATAGTTTGAATAAGCCGAAATGCGCGTTTAGCAATTCGTTCAGCATCTTCATAATTTAATATAATTCTTCGTTTGATTATCTTAAAAAAGTGAATAATTAAAAGGTTTAGAGTAATAAAAAAAACAGTATTTAAAATTGACAGCGTATTTATTTCAAAAATTTTATTCTTGAAAAAATTATAATCATAAAATTTTTGAGTATTAATCTCAATTAACAATGAAATACCTATAACCCAAAGTATTATGGTTAAAAAAACAACTATTTTGACTCTAATTTCTCTCAAAATATATTTTTCGAGTTTTTCATTTAGCAATATTTTTTTTATAAAAAAGGCTAAAAATAAAACCATTAAAAGTACCGAAGCTGTTAATAAAAAATCGGATAAAGTAAGCTGAATGTAGCTAGACTTGATAAGATAAGTATCCAATAATTTCTTCATAATAAAATAATTACAGTTAAATTCTATTTATGTGAATTGATGTTGAATCTATATTTCAAGGAAAAAACATTTGAATAGCTAACCAATAAGCTACCAATATCAGTAAGTGCATAGTCGAGTGTAAAACTCTTATATTCAATGCCTAGCCCCAAATTTGGTTGAAAACGTGTTCGTGTTTTTTCAAAATCTTGAATTTTTTGAAAATTACCAAATCCTATTCTGAAAAAAATGAACTTTTTGTAAGCAAATTCAGTACCTATACTTGGTGCAAATGTAAAAGTTTTACCGGAAATTAAAGCATTTTGCTGTCCATCAAAATAAATTTTTGCATCAATTTCAAGGTTGGCTTCTAAATTTTCTGAAAAGATAAAATCACGAGCAACTCCCAAACTTAAACTTGGCATTGTAATATCTATCGTGTTTTCAGTGAGCGTATTAAGTGTAGAATCAGTTTCAAAAGTTACTTTTAAAGCATCTTCATTTAATTTCCAAAAATTGAAAGTAGTAGAAACATCATTAGCCATAGCTCCAAAATACCAGTTTTTTTTCCTATACTGCAAAGCTGCATCTAAACCAAAACCGAGAGCATTAGCAAATTCTCCTTCGTTTCGATAAATTATTTTAAAATTAGCACCTAAATTTAATCCTTCAACTTTTGTTTTCCTTGCATAAGAAAAAAGAAAAGCATAATCAGCTACCGAAAAATTTTTGATTCTATTGTAATCAAAATTCCCATCTTTATCAAACAAATCGAGTGAATTTTGAATATTATCAACACCAGCTCTTACCACTGAAAAAGCAACATTACTCATAGTATCAAGCTTATAATTAATACCAAAGTAATCAAATTTGAGTAAGCCAGCAAATTGCTCAGCATGCATAAGTCCTAACTCCATTTGCTTTTCAGAAAAAAGTAATCCGGCAGGATTCCAAAATACGGAAGTAACATCTGAAATAGTTGCAGCGGTAGAACCACCTAAAGATAAAGACTTTGCACCAACACCCAAAGTTAAAAAATCGTTGTTATATTTTCTAATTTCTTGTGCAAAAGTAGAAATTGAAATAAATATGAAAAAAATAACAAAAGTTCTGAATTTCATTTATTATGGTTTTTTAGAATATTCACGAATAACAAAGTTAAATTGAGAATATTTTATAATTTTGTAAAAAATTTCTACAAATAAACAAAATTAAAAGCTGTTTAACAAAATTATAATTTGCTTTTGAACAAAAAGTATAATTAAAAAATTGATTTTCAAGAAAATAAAAACAATTGAACAAAAAACTAAACTTATGAAATATCTAAAGTGGTTTCCCAATTTTTTAACCTCTATGAGTGTGTTTATGGGCAGTTTAGCCATAGTAACCGCTTTTCAAAGCAATGATTATTTAATTTATTCTGCACTATTCATCGCAATAGCAGCTATTTTTGATTTTTCTGATGGTTTTGCAGCTCGTTTACTTAAAGCAAGTTCGGCAATAGGTAAAGAGCTTGATTCCCTGGCAGATATGGTTAGTTTTGGTATTGCTCCAGCTATTATCATGTACAAATTAATGCGCATTTCGCTTTTCGGAGAAAACGATAATATTTTATTGTCAGATTTAAGTATCAATGATTTAGTTATAATTTTATCGTCTTTTATTATTGCTATATTTTCTGCTTTAAGATTGGCAAAATTTAATATCGATACGCGCCAAACTAGTTCATTTATAGGTATGCCAACACCTGCCGGTGCTATATCAATTTTATCGTTAGTTATAGTTTTCCATTATTTTAAAGATAGTTTCATCTATATAAATATAACATCTTCGATATATTTCTTACTCATTTATACCTTTGTAGTTTCATTTCTGTTGGTTTCAGAACTACCCATGTTTTCACTAAAAATAAAAAATTTGAAATTTAACGACAATTCTATTCAATTTATATTTTTAGGTATTTTAATTATTCTTTTTCTAATTTTCAAAAGTCTTGCAATAGTTTTTTTCATTCCATTATATATTTTTATGTCAATAATCGACAATATTCTTAAAAAAAAAATAAATAATTTGACCTCTAAATAACTGTTTTTCTAAAATAAATCTCTTAAATTTATTTTCAATAAAAGTATATTTCATTGATTATGAAAAATTTAAAGCAACTATTTTTTTTATTTACTTTTCTTGTAATCGCTTCCAGTTTAATAGCACAAACGAAGTTGATTGCAAAAATTTGCGATTATTCTACAAAGAAACCTATTCATAATGTGCATATTACAAATTTAAGTAAAAAAATAGTAACAAGTACAGACGATAATGGAATTGCACAAATAAATTTAGCTGTAAATGAAAAAAATGCACTCAAAATTAGCCATATAGGCTACAAAGATACAATAATCAACTTTTTTTCAAAAACAGATTTAAACGAATTAACTATTGAATTACAAATTCTTAGCATAAAGATGCCAGAAGTTTTTGTTTCCGCATCACGTAAATTGCAATTAAAAAACCAAACAACAGGAAGTAGCGACATTATAACACGTAAAAATATTGAAATACAGCCAATTACAAATATAGATAATATACTTCAAACCATTTCAAATGTCTATGTAAACAGAAGCTGGGGAATTTTCTCAAAAAATGCAAGCGTAACAATGCGTGGAATGGACGGAAAAGATCGGGTATTAATTTTGCTCGACGGAATTCCGATGAATAAATCTTCAGGAGGTTCAATCAACTGGCATCTAATAAACCCAGAACAAATAGAACGTATAGAAATAATAAAAGGTCCTGCTTCAGCAATTTATGGAAATAATGCGATGAATGGAATTATAAATTTGATAAGCAAAAAACCTTCTGAAAAAATAGATTTTTTTATAAATAATTTCGTTGGTTCTTATAATACATTAGGTGTCAATTTTTACACAGGCGGAAAGCAAAAATTAGCTGAAAACAATTTTTATTGGACCCTCGATGGCTTTTATAGACAAGGCGATGGTTATTTTTATTTACCTGAAAATATGAGAGATAGCTATGATGCGAAACTATATTTGCTAGAATATAATTCATCAGCAAAAATAGGATATGAGCTAAATAAACAGCAAAAAATAGAAATTTCATATGCATACCAGCACGATAAAAGAGGCTCAGGAAAAAAAATTTATATGCCCGATGGTAGTTTCGATAGCTATTCAACTAACTTATCATCAATAACTTACAATGGAATATTTCAAGAAACAACTTCGACAGTAAGCTTATTTTGGCAAAATGAATTGTACCAAAAACAAAGCGAAAGTATCAATTCGAGTGGAAACTACAAGCTTTCAGAAAATCCACAAATAAGTAATGATTTTGGCATTTTATCCAGTATTTCAACACAGTTATCAAGCAAGCATAACTTAACCTATGGATTTGATTATAAGCAAGCTAACCTACATGCTAAAGAAATTTATAAAACCTCTAGTGATTATATAGAACGAAAAGGGAATTTAATTTTTGGTGGAATTTATGCTCAAGACGAATGGTTTTTGACCACAAAATGGCTTTTTACAACAGGTTTCAGGCTCGATTATTCAAAATTTTACAATGGAAACCTTCTAGTAACTAACCCAACTAAAGAAACCGGTTTTTTAAGCAATATAGACCAAAATTTTCCTCAAAATGATTGGTTTGCTTTTAGCCCAAAATTTAGTCTAAAGTACTTGTATTCAGGCAACTTTAATAATTATATCTCAATAGCAAAAGGCTTCAGACCTCCTTCAATAGATGACTTATGTAGCTCACGAAAAATCACAAAAGGTTTTAAACAAGCAAATCCGAGCTTATTGCCTGAATATCAATATACACTCGAATACGGACTTCAGCTAAAACCAAGCAAAGATTTTAAAATATCTTCAGCTTTATATTTTACAAAAGGCTTTGATTTTCAATATTTTGTAGGCACTGGAGATTCAATTGATACGGGCGGAAGTAGCTTAAAACCAATTTTGCGCCGCGAAAATATTTCCAAAGTAAACGTAATAGGATTTGAAATAGATTTGGCTTACACGCCAAGCAATTTGATTGAAATAAAAGCAAACTACACCTACAATTCGGCAAAGATTATAGAATTTAACCAGATAAATAAATACGAAATAAGCCTAAAAAATAATTATTTAATTGAAACTCCTTCTCAGCAAGCTTTTTTTGGAATCAATTCGCGCAATAAATGGCTAAATATGAGCCTCATGTACAATTTTATAGGCGAACAATGGGCTGACGAGGAAAATTCTCAAATTATAAATTCATATAATACAATAGACATAGCTTTTTCAAAAAAAGTTGCCAAAAATATTGAATTATCTATTGATATACAAAACATTACAAATGAAAAATTTATCGATAAAAAAGGTTACGAATCACCCGGAAGTTTTTTTGTCTTCAATCTTTCTTATAGGCTATGATAACTTTTCCATTTTTTTCATCAAATTTCCAAATACTTCATCTAAAGCATTTTGAATGAAAGCATCATGCTTGCGATGAAATTCGTCAAAAGCTTCTATTATTGCAATACCTTGTGGCGTTAAAATAGTCTGGCCTCCATCTTTGCCTCCTCTCTGTCGCTGAATAATAGGAAAACCTAATGTTTGCTCAATTTCATTGAGGTTATCCCAAGTTTTGCGGTAAGTCAAATTTTCTTTCTTAATTGCATCTATGATAGAACCTGTTTCGTTAATGGTTTTCAACAAATTACACTTTCCTTCTCCCAAAATACCTTTACTATCTTCAGCTTCGAGCCAAATTTTAAAATTTATTCTGAATTTATTCATTATATTGATAAATTTTTATAATAACAATAAAAAATATTAAGGTAAATTTTTAATTCGTATTTCGATAGATTTGTCATCGCTCAGCAATTTCAAAAGCTCATTTGTATCTGTTTTTCCAAAATGGTATGGATAAAGAATTTTGGGTTTAAACATACGTGCAGAATTTGCACACATTTCAACACTCATGGTATAAGGTAAGTTCATTGGCAAAAAAGCAACGTCAATATCTTTGAAATCAGACATTTCAGGAATATCCTCCGTATCGCCAGCTACATAAATCCGTTTATCTGCAAAAGTTAAAATATAGCCATTTCCATTTCCTTTTGGGTGGTAATGCTCGCCGTTAGAACGTTTATTTACAATATTATAGGCAGGAACTGTTTCTATTTTAAACAATTCTAAATCGTAATTTTGTCCATTTTGCAAAATAATAATACCGTTTTTTTTATTCAACAAATTGGCACAAATTTGTGTGATTACAAATTTTGTACCTTCTTTCTTTGTTTTATTCAAAGCCAATGTATCAAAATGATCGCCATGCTCATGTGTAATAAGCACAATATCAGCCTTTGGCAATAAACTATAATCAAATTCCCGTTCGGTTGGGTCTATCTGAATTACTTTATTTTTATACTCAAACATCAAGCTTGCATGCCCAACAAAGTGCATAATTAAATTACCTTCTGAGGTTTTAATAGTATCTTTTTCTATTACTTTTTGGCAGTAAATATTTTCCATAAATGCGAAAAATAAAATAAATAAAAAAGTAGATATAATTAATATTTTTTTCATAAGTTATATTTTTATATTAATTTATTGAGTTTGTTTTTTTGCTTGATGATTTAAAATTACATCAAAATAAGTTGTATCCCAAAAATTGGAAAATTGAGAATAATTAACTTCCTTATTTTCAAATTTATAAATATCGGTTTGAAAAACATCTTTAAAAACGTGCCAAATAATTTCGGCACAATACATTTGAGTCGAATCCTTCATGTCGAAGCTATAATCAAATGGCACTTTTGTACTTAAATAGTACAAACCACGCTGGCTCACTTTGTACAAATCAGAAGTATCGCATTTATTAAATCGAACAATAATCACCGAGTTTTGATGACTGGCTGCAACGTAATCATCAAAATTTTGTTTCTGAACACCTTCAAATGTAAAATAAGAACTTGATTCAGAATGAATTACACACAAACTATCTGATGTTTTTTGAATAATTCCGCAATGCGAAATTTTATATTTTTCATTAAAAAGATTGACTATATAATCAGAAGCCAGGCCAAAGCCACGTCGCAAAATTATATCACCATTTTTTAATTTTTGTTTTTCTTGCAATGAAAAAATATAAGAATTAGTCCTTTCCTTTGATAATTCATTTTTATCGTAAAAATTCCAGAAAATATAAAACAATAAAACTAAAATTACTAAAAAAAAGGAAAAATAAAGGGCAATTTTCTGTATTTTAAAAGCAATCATTCAATAAAAATTCAAAAGCAAACACAATTTTAAACGTCAAAATTACAATTTATTATTCAAAAAATTATTTTGTTTAGAAAAAAAAATTTAAAATTTTTATTTATCCAAATTTCTAGTTTATTTTGCCGAAATGCAAATTTAAACAATTCGAATGGAATTCAACAATTTTTTCTACATAGGAATAGACGATACCGATAATGCAGAGACTCGTGGTACTGGCTTTAGAGCTAGACAGTTAGCTGCTATTTTAATAGAAAAAAAATTAGCAGATGTGTTTAGCGTTTCGCGGCATCAATTGTTTTTCGACCCCCGTGTGCCTTTTACTTCACACAATAGCTCGCTTTGTATAGAATTGAAAGCTAATGATTTAGAAGCACTAAAAGAAGTTTCTAAAAAATTTTTGTTAGAAGTAGCTGCTGAGGGCTCAGATGTGGGTTTGTGCATTGCCCGAAAAGAAAACATTAGCAACGCCGTTATTGAATTTGGAAAAAAAGCCAAAATAGACCTTGTTACGCAAAAAGAAGCTTACATTTTAGCCGAAAAAAACCAACTTTATTTGGAAGGGTTAACGGGAACAAAAGATGGAATTATAGGCGCGCTAGCCAGCGTAGGGCTTAGTTTTTTTGGCAACGACGGCAGATGTGTATGGTTAAAAGGAACCGAATTGCGAGAAATAAAAGGAGTTATGAGCATCAGAGAACTTTTACAACAATCTAATATTGATGAAGTTACTGATGAAAATGGTTTCACAGTTCCTCAAACAGATTTGCTAATGCTTGATGAATGGCTACGACCAATTTTGAAAAATCACAAAAAGATTCTAATTATAGAGGAGGTAAAAAATGAAAAATACAAGTGGAAACTTAAACCAAAAGACTTTATCAAAAAGCTTTCAAGTTGAAAGCATTGCAAGTATATTAGAAGTAATAGCCCTCTTTGGGCTGGGTGCTTTAGCTGTTGTTTTGCATATCAAAATGAAAACACCCTTGCACTTGCCCGGACATCACGGATTAGAGTTCATGGCACTGCTTATGTTAGGTAGATACGCATCAAAAAAGCCAATTGCTTCAACAATTTCGTCTTTGGGAGCAGGATTTATGCTTTTTTTCCCAATTTGGGCAGGAAAAGATCCTTTTGCAGGCATGATTTATATGCTTCCGGGCTTTATTCTCGATTTTTTGTACTATAAATTAAAAGAAAACCGCAATTTATTGCTTGTTGCACTAGTTGGCGGCTTATCTTATGCCATAATTCCGATTGTTCGATTTATAATTATGAGTGTAACTGGATTCAAATACGGAGCTTTACTAAGTGGCTTGGCATATCCTCTTTTTGCATTTACAATGTTTGGCGCACTAGGCAGTCTTTTTGGAGCTTCGCTCATGAAACAAATTCAAAACAAAATACAACAAAAATAAATTTTATTAAAAAAGCCCAATTGACTTTTTTTAGCTAACGAGTTGCTAATTTCAGCAATTCGATTTCGACAAACTAAAAAAAATAATAAAAATGAAAAAAATACATTTATTTATAGCCGCATTTGCTTTATTCATTGCATTTACTAGTTGCAAAAACGACAAAGATTATGGTAATCCAACCATCAGTTTCAAAACAGAAACCATTTATGTAAGCGATGGTGATAGTCTTTTGGCAGGCGAAAAAGCAAAAATTGGAATTAGTGCCAATTTTAATACCAACGACAATATTACAAATTTCAAAATCAAATTAAAAACTGATACAGAGGTTATTGCATTGGATTCGGGTATTAATTCGGCTAATTTTGAATACGAATATAAATTAACTAAAACACTAGCCAATTTAGAAACACTGACATTTACTATTACTGATATAGAAGGACATACTGCCGAAATTTCGCTAGATATTCACTTAAAAGCAATTGAATATGGCGAAATTAATTATTACACAAATATTATTTTAGGTGCGCAAAACAATACTACCAATGGTGGTTTTTATAGCTTAAGTAATAATACAATTTATAATAAAACAAATGCTGAAAATAATCAAGCGCTAATTGATTTAGTCTATTATTACAATAGTAAAAATTCAAACGCACTTAGCTCACCAGCAATGAGTTCTGACGGTGAAGTTACTGGCGTAGATGTATGGACAACTAAAAACGAAACCGTTTTTGCTGCAGATGCAAACCTAACTATCGCAAAATTTAATGCAATGCAACATGATAGTTTACTGTTAGTTGCAGCATCGCTAGCTTCTGATGCGTGGAAAGCAAAAGCAAAAGCTCTTGCAGTTGGAAATATTTATTATTTTAAAACACACAGTTCAAAGTTCGGTATTTTCAAAGTAAATAGCGTGCAAGGAACTGATGCAGGAACAATCGAAATAGAGCTAAAAGTTCAAAAATAAGACTTTACCAATAAAAAAAACTTTGCCAAAATTAAATTTTTGGCAAAGTTTCAATATCTAAAAACAAAAAAAATTTCTTATCCCAATTGACTTTTGTTTTCATTAATATCAAATTTAGAACACTTTCTAAATAAATACCAAATTAGTACATAAAAAACCAATTTAATTTGAAATATTTTTTATTCTCATTAATTTACTAAAAATAAACATACAACCCTCAAATATACAAACATAAAAGAGTCCAATTCTATCTATTTTTGATAAAAACTTGCAATACAAAAAAATTAACTTTAAATTTGTTATCTATTAAATTAAAAAAAAAATAAAAAAAAGATGGATATGAAAACTATAAAAATCGCTTTTTTAATAATATTTGTTGTGTTTTCGAAAACACTTTTTTCGCAAGACCTGAGCAACTTGGTAAATACAAATTTTCCTGCGAATGTTAAAGAAATGCTAGTATATACTATTGATAATAAGGAAATTAAATTTTCACAAGTACTCGATAGCTTAAAAGGCGAAGTGGTGTTTGTAGATTTTTGGGCAAGTTGGTGTGGACCTTGTGTAAGAGAAATGAAAGAATCGAAAAATGTACAGAAAACATTGAAAAACAAAAAAGTAGCATATTTATTTCTTTCAACCGATGTAGATGATGCCAATTGGCGAACAGGTTTGAAAGTAATCAACATAGATGGCTATCATTTTAGATTGAATCCAGGTCAAAAGTACTTGATTCAGAACCTTTTTGCAATAAAAGGCATTCCATATTATATAATTTTGGATAAAGAAGGCAAAATAGCTGATCCGCGCGCACCTTGGCCCAGAGAAGAACGTTTGATTGCCCTTTTAACAAATTTATTGTAACTAAAAAAACAAGGATTTATAAATGAATTACAAGCTTCGTTTTTCAGATAAAAAACAAAAAATCAAAATATCACTACCATCGTCTAAAAGCATAAGTAACAGGCTTTTAATAATTCAAGCGTTGTCCAAAAATAAGATTGAGTTAGAAAATATTTCGACAAGTGATGACACAAAGCATTTAATAGAAGCGTTATCTACTGAAAATGAAACAATTAACATTGGACATGCAGGAACTTCAATGCGTTTTTTGACTGCTTTTTTTTGCATAATTGGCAAAGAAGTAGTGCTAACTGGTTCTGAACGAATGAAGAACAGACCTATTGGTATTTTAGTAAAAAGTTTAAATTCGCTAAATGCGAACATAGAATATTTAGAAAAAGAAGGATTTCCGCCGTTAAAAATAAACAAACAAATTCCAACTTTATCAGAAATAAGTATTGATGGAAGTGTTAGTAGTCAATATATTAGTGCATTATTACTTATTGCACCAAGTCTTCCAAATGGATTGGAACTTACTTTAACAGGCAAAATAGTTTCAGTTCCATACATAAAACTCACTTTGAGTCTTATGCAACATTTTGGAATTGTTTGGTCGTGGAATGAAAATGTGATACGGATTGAAAATCAAGAATATAAATCAGAAACTCTTTTTATAGAATCGGATTGGAGTGGAGCTTCGTATTGGTACGAAATAATGGCTTTGAACAATTTAGAAGCGATAGAGCTTTTGGGATTGAGTAAAAATAGCTTGCAAGGCGACAGTAAATTGATTGAACTGTTTGAAAAATTGGGTATAAGTACCGAATTTGGTGAAAATAGAGCCAAATTATACAAAAACAAGAAAAAACTCAATTTTTTTGAATATAATTTCAATGAACAGCCTGATATTGCTCAAACATTTGCAGTTACACTCTGCATTTTAAACATTCCATTTCATTTTTGGGGTTTGGAAACCTTAAAAATCAAAGAATCGAATAGAATTGAAGCACTAATGAATGAATTAGCTAAATTAGGTTTTGAACTAAACGAACCACAAAATGGAGAATTAGCATGGAGTGGGAAAAAAACAAAAGTAGCTGAAAATCAACATATTGAAATAGAAACTTACAATGATCATCGTATGGCTTTGGCGTTTGCGCCAGCGAGTATTTTATTTGAGAACTTGATAATAAAAGATGCGGGAGTTGTTTCAAAATCGTATCCCGAATTTTGGGAACATATTGAAAATGTGGGATTTATAATTGATGAAATAATTTAATTTAAAAACTAAAAAAAATGAAAATAGCAGTTGCCTCCGATCACGGAGCTTTTGAATTGAAACAAAAAATAGTTGTGTATCTGCAACAAAAGCAAGGAATCGAGACCATCGATTTAGGAACAAACAATGAAAAAGAATCGGTTGATTACCCTGATTTTGCAGGCAATGCGGCAAAAGCCATTCAAAAAGGAGTAGCAGATTTAGCCGTAATTAGGTGTGGCACAGGCATTGGCATTTCAATAGCAGCCAATAAGTACAAAGGAATTCGTGCAGCACTTTGCCATGATGCGTACACAGCCCAAATGAGCAAGCAACACAACAACGCCAACATTTTGGTCATGGGCGGGCGTACAACCGGAATAGAAATTGCAAAGCAAATGATTGATATTTGGTTAGTTACAGATTATGAAAATGGAAGGCACCAACTAAGATTGGATAAAATTTCAGAAATTGAAAAAAGCCAATAAACGCAAATTTAATAAAGAGAAAAAACTAAAAATTTAATCATACTAAATAAAGTTTTAGCGTATTTTTAAAATAAAAACTTTAAAAAAAAAAAAAAATACAAAAAAAATGAATTTCTCAAAAGTATTACTTTAGAGAAATTCATATAACTAAATAAAATTCAACAAATTATTAATTAGCTTGTTCATTACCTTCAGCTCTAAATAATGAAGTACTAATTAAACCACTGTAAGTTCCGAAAAGACCTTCCACAGCAGTAAAAATAATCTTCAAATCATTGAAATTGATATAGTTAAATAAAGCTTTTGCTGAAATAGCTAAAATTAAAATAATAAAATGTGAATAAATAATAGCTGTAGTTAGCGAAATATATGATTTTGAAACCTTTACAGCATGTTCGGTGTTTTCTAAGCGAAATCTATTTTCTACCACAAACTTAATCATACTACCTAAGTATATGGCTGTAAGCGGAGTAAGCAAGGCTATAAGAGTAAGCAACTCGTCTTCATCAAAACCGGACATGGCATAGAATACAAAAACCAAAACGTATAAGATTAAATTAGAAACAAACACAAATCGGCTTATTTTATTTCTTAAAGTTGCTAATGTCATTTTATTAATTATTAGTAAGTTATAAAAAAATATTATTTAATTAGTTGTTTGTGAATCATAGATTTAATTTTTTCTCTATAATTTTCTAAACTATTTGCGTATTTTATTTCCATATTTTTATAATCGTTTACACTACGAGGAGCTAAAAAAATACCAGAACCGTATTTAGCCATTAAATCATAAGTAAGTATGATGTTATTGTTTTGTTTTTCAGCTTTAATCGAAATTCTTATGTATTCAAAATAATCGCGTTCATTTTTTAAAATTTCGTTCTTTAAATCTGTTATTTCAATAATTAAATCATGCTCAAAATCTTTAACAACTTCAACTTCAGCAAAATACCACCAAGCTCCTTTAGTTTTGTAATATTTTTGCAAAAATAGTTTAATTTCAGAAGTAATTTTATTCAAATCGGCTGATTTTATTTTATCTTTCTGTTGTATGTATTTGTTTTTCAAGTTAATAACAGGTATAGGAATTTTTTCGGCATCACGAGCTTGCGCTATTTTATCCATCACTACAACTCCCAATTCGGAACCTAAAATATCAATTCTAAATAAATATTCCTGTTTTCCGAGTATAATGAGTTGAACAGAATCGGGTGAAACCTCAAGCGTAAAAAACAAATTATTGAAAAGATTTTCTTCTAATAAACATTTTCCTTTGCTTTCGTATTCATTTTTAAGCTTTTCCCAAGCTACATTGAGCGAAAAATCGGTTTGCTCAGCATGAGGATAACCTAAAAAAACAGAAACTTTGTGCTCTTCTACAGTTAAACTATCTACAATTAAAACGTCCCCAAAGCCTTTAGCAGCAAGCCATTCATCGTATTCATGTGTTTTAGAACGCAAAAAATCTGAATCTTTTCTCAAATCTGTTTGAGAATAAGCAAAGTAATTTACCAGAGTAAAAAAAATTACAAATAATTGTGTTTTTGCGCTTTTCATTTGATTTTTTGTAGTTGCAATTAATAATAAAAATTACCCAAAAACTTATATTAAGCTAAATAGTTTTCTAAACTTATGCAAACCCTATACCAAAAGCTCACTGAAATTTTATAAAAGTATAAATTGTACATTTTTTTTATTAGCAACTTAAATATAGCTGGGAAGAAAAAAAAGTTTCTGAATATTTTTAATCTATCAATCAGATTGTTAGTCATTTATTTATTATTAAAAAAAAAAAAACAAAACGATAAAATTTCCTAATAAGGCAAAAAAATTACTTCATTGAAAAAAATATCTACAATTAAAAAGTGATTAATTTGTTTACTAATACTTTCATAATGAAAAGAATAAATAAATTGATAGAAATGAACTAAGTTCAAAATCACGAACAAACTTTGCTAATAGTAAATAAAAAATTAATTTTGCGACTTGTATTTTAGGTGTTTATGTTTTTTTAACAGTGAAAGCGTATTTAAAATATAAAAAACTTAATACATTTGCGAATTACAAATTGCATGGATTCCATTCAATTTTAAACGCATTTTTTATAAAAAAGTAACATTTGAAAAAAGTTACAAACAAAAAAATTCTAGTCTGAAAATATCAAGTAAGGAAGGGTTTTAAGTACGTAAAAACAAGCAACTTAGATTGCGCTCAATAACTAAAAAGCCAACTTTGCTGCATGAAAGTTTACCATAAATTCAAAAAAAAAAATGAAAGGGTTTAACCCAATTTTTAAAAACAATATGGCAAAAAAATTAATTTTACTGGTAGTTACAATTTTTACCACCACATTATTATTTTCACAAAAAATTGAGATTAATTATTCAAGTCCCCAAGAGTACGAAATCGGCGGCATCAATGTGAAAGGTATAAAATACTTAAACACAGAGGTTTTAGTACAACTTTCGGGTTTAAAAGTAGGCGATAAAATAGAAGTTCCGGGAGAGCGATTTTCTAATTCGATTGACAAACTTTGGCGACATGGTCTGTTTTCGGATGTTAAAATTTTAGCTGATAGTGCACGCGATGGTAAACTTTATATTACATTTGAGCTTTTAGAGCGTCCACGAGTATCAAATGTGTTTGTAACGGGGTTAAACAAAACCGAACGCGAAGATATTGAAGAAATGATAGAGCTTAAACGCGGAGGTCAAGCAACGGACAACTTAATAAACAATACCAAAATACAAATAAAGAAGCATTTTGCAGAAAAAGCCTATTTCAATACGCAAGTAGATGTAAGTTTGAAAAATGATACCAATATTTTAAATGCCGTAATTGCTTACGTGCATGTGGATAAAAACAAAAAAATAAAGGTAAATTCGCTAGTTTTTGAAGGTAATGAAGTATTGAGCGACAAAAAACTCAATAAAGCCATGAAAAAAACAAACGATAAAAACATTAAAAATTTCTTTAGAACAAAGAAATATAAAGAAGAAGAATTTATAGCAGATAAGCAAGCCCTTATAGAAAAATACAACGAAAAGGGTTATAGAGATGCCAAAATAGTTTACGATACTGTTTATGCAAACGATGATAAATCATTTAATATTAATATAAAAATAGAAGAAGGGAAACCGTATTTTTTTAGAAATATTAGCTGGGTAGGAAATACAAAATACAGCAGTTACCAATTAAGTCGCATTTTGAATGTAAAAAAAGGCGACCCTTACGATGAAAATCTTCTTAATGAGCGTATTTCGAGTGATGAAGATGCAGTGAGCAATCTTTACCTCGACGATGGATATTTGTTCTTTCAAATTCAACCCATTGAGTTAAAAGTAGAAAATGACTCAATCGACCTCGAAATGCGTGTTTATGAAGGCAGACAAGCCACTATAAAAAATGTAACCGTAAGCGGAAATACCAAAACTAACGACCACGTGATCATGCGTGAGGTGTATTCGCGTCCGGGTGAGCTGTTCAAAAAGTCGGATATTGTACGTACCATTCGTGAGTTGGCGCAATTAGGACATTTTGACCCTGAAAAGCTTAATGTAAATCCGGTTCCAGACCAAGCCAACGGAACTGTTGATTTGGACTACACAGTGGAAGAACGAGCAAACGACCAAATTGAAATTTCGGGTGGTTGGGGTGCTAATATGATAATTGGAACTATTGGATTGAAATTCAACAACTTTGCAATTAATGACGTATTTAAAAAAGATGCTTGGCGACCTGTTCCTTCAGGCGATGGACAGCAATTGAGTTTGCGTGTTCAATCCAATGGAACTCGTTATCAATCGTATAGCCTTTCTTTCACTGAGCCTTGGTTGGGTGGAAAAAAAGCAAATTCTCTTTCAGTTAGTCTTTACAAAACAGTACAAAGTAATGGTTATCAAAAAGATGATTCTAGAAGAGCTGATATGGCAATTGCCGGTGCCGCACTTGGTTTAGGTAAACGCCTAAAATGGCCCGATGACTACTTTACAATTTATAATGAGCTTAGTTACCAACAATATAACATGAATGAATGGCCTTATTTCTTGATGAAAAATGGTATTTCAAACAACTTAAGTTACAAATTTGTTTTTGGACGTAACTCTGTCGATAGCCCACTTTTTCCACGTAGAGGTTCTAACATTTCGGTTAGTTTGCAAGCAACTCCGCCCTATTCACTTCTTCGCACCGAAACAAATTACTCAGACTGGGAAGAAGAAGAAAAATACAAATGGATAGAATATCACAAATGGACATTCAAATCGGAATGGATAACTAAATTACTTGCTACCAAAGATTTAGTTCTTTACACACGTTACGAACTAGGCTTTTTGGGTTATTACAACAAAGACCTACGTTCTCCTTTTGAACAATACCAAGTGGGTGGCGACGGAATGTCGGGTTACAATATGTATGGTTCTGATATTGTTTCACTTAGAGGTTATGAAAACTATTCGTTAACTCCAGCCGAAGGTGGAAATATTTACAGCCGTTTTACAATGGAATTGCGTTATCCGGTATCTTTAAATCCTCAAGCAACAATTTATGCACTCACTTTTATTGAAGCAGGTAACGCTTGGTACAATTTTAAGGATTTTAATCCGTTTAATTTGAACCGCTCTGCTGGAGTAGGTGTACGAATTTTCTTACCTATGCTTGGCTTGTTAGGAATTGATTGGGGTTATGGTTTTGACCCGATTCCAGGGAAAGCTAACGATAGTGGGGGAGGTCAATTTCACTTCGTAATGGGACAACAATTTTAAGCACTAGTGTTTTTTTTTGGAACAAGCATTTTAACCAAATAAATTTGAAGCACTTGCTAAAATATACATTTAATAGGTTTCACTTCAAAGGAGAACCCAAAATAAAAAAAGATAAAAATGGAAGAAACAGAATTTCTACCATTTTTATATTAAATTTTACAACTAAACAATTGAAATTAAAGTTATGAAAAAAACGATTCTTACTTTGTTTGTGCTTTTTTCAATAATTGCAGTTCAAGCACAAAAATTTGCCTATGTAGATACCGAATATATTTTGAAAAATATTCCGAACTACGAAACCGCTCAACAACAACTCGACGATATGTCGAAAAAATGGCAAAGCGAAATAGAAGATATTTATGCTGAGGTTGAAAAAATGTATAAAGGCTATCAAGCTGAATCTGTTTTGCTTACTGATGAGCAAAAAAGAAAAAAAGAAGACGAGATTATTGAAAAAGAAAATCAAGCTAAAGCGTTACAAAAAAAATACTTTGCTCGCGATGGAATGCTTTTCAACAAACGTCAAGAACTTGTAAAACCTATTCAAGATGAAGTATTTAATGCAATAAAAGAATTAGCCGTTGAAGGAAGCTATGCTTTTATTTTTGATGTTGCAGGCAGCGTTTCTATTCTTTATACTAACCCAAAATACGATTTGAGCGACCAAATTTTAGAAAAATTAGGATACAAGAATTAATTA
>DZBP01000240.1 GCA_022729915.1 Draconibacterium orientale
CTCCAAATAGAGACAAAAAACCAAATGAAGAAAAACTAAGAAAGATATTGTCTATGGCAAAAGACATCAAAGAAAGAAATAGGTTTATAATAGAATATTATACTCAAGGCTATTCTCAACATTTGATGGCTAAAATATTAAATATATCACAGTCTGCCATATATGGAGTGATTAAGAGGAGCAGGAAGTGAGTTGTCATTGTCACTGACCCCCCCTATCGGGGCAGGTCAGTTTCTTGACGATATACTATTTTAATTTTTTAGTCTACAAATAAAATGGAGGTGGACAATGCTAGACAAAACCCCCCGTTCTTACAATATGTCACGCATCAAATCCAAAAATACAACTATCGAACTTTTATTACGTCGAGAGTTATGGAAACGAGGTTTCCGCTATCGCGTCAATGATAAAACTATTTTCGGAAAACCAGATATTGTTTTTTATAAGCAAAAAATTGCTATATTCTGTGACAGTGAATTTTGGCACGGTAAAAAGTATCTCGAAGGTGAGCGTTTTAAGACGAATGCTGACTTTTGGGAAACGAAGATACGGCGTAATATCGAACGAGACCGCGAAGTAAATGACAAACTAAAATCTGAGGGGTGGATAGTGCTTAGGTTTTGGGGCAGTGAGATAAAATATGATCTTGAAAGTTGTATACAGCAAATTATGAAAAATATAGAAAGATAACAATGGCACATCTTCAGTTCAGTATATCACCACGAATTTTAAAGCATCTTGGAAATGATTTAATCAAAGATGAATCTATTGCTCTTTTTGAATTAGTAAAAAATAGTTATGACGCATGCGCGACAAAGTGTGAGATGTTTTTTAAAACAAATCAACATGCGAACATTGTCAATGAGCTTACAATAAAAGACAATGGATTGGGTATGAGCTTATCGGTTATTGAAAACGTATGGCTTACTATTGGCACCGATAACAAAGCGAAAAATATAAAAGAAAATGATTGTGGCAGGTTGCCTTTAGGTGAAAAAGGAATCGGTCGACTTAGTGTGCATAAGCTTGGAAATATTATTGAAATGTATACACGAAGCGAAAATCATAAAGAAGTACATGTTTATATTGATTGGAATCAAATTGATAGTATTGATTCAATCGATGAATTTATAATTCGAGTAGAAGAAAATGATGTACCTGTTGTTTTTAAAAATGATACAGGAACATATATCAAAGTCCAGCAATTAAAGGGAAATTGGGACTCAAGAGGAAAATTAAGAGATATTTATCGTACTTTGCTAACCTTTAGTACGCCCTTTGATTCTAATGAATCTTTTACAGTTGATGTAAGCTCCAATAATCCGAAGTTATTTGATGATTTGCCAAAAGTAGAAGATATTTTACAGATGGCAATGTATAAATGTGAAGCTACTATTAGTGGCTCTATAATTTCTAAATTCAACTATGAATTTGCTCCTTGGTCGACAATTAATGATAAGATTGATGGAAGAAATAAAGACACATTAGATGATATTGATAAAAATATTTATCGAAAAATTGATACAAGAACTCAGGAAATTATTGATTTAGATGAGTATCAAATAGGTAAAATAAAATTTAAACTTTATGTTTTTGAGAAAAATACTTTATTAAAAAACTTCTATCCCTTTGGAATTCAAAGTGTTAATGAATATTTAAAACATAATGGTGGTATGCGGGTTTTTAGAGATGGAATCAGAGTTTTTAATTATGGTGAACAAGGGAATGATTGGTTAGGTATTGATGCGAAACGTGTTGGTAGGGTTGGCGGAAATATTAGTAACAATATTATTCTCGGTGCAGTGAATTTAGATCGAAAGACAAGTAGATCATTGGAAGAAAAAACAAATAGGGAAGGCTTTATTGAAAATGAAGCATATGAGGCATTTGAAAAAGCTATAGAGTATGTTTTAAGTGTTTTTGTTCGTGAAATTAATGTAGATAAGCAAAGAATGAAAATTATTTTTAATAGCGAGAAGAAATCTGAACCGGTAGTGTCTGATTTAAATGATTTGGAAGATTATATACGTGTGGCAGATGATAAAGATATAGCAAAAGAGACTAAAACACAATTGTTAAACTATGTTGGAAGAATCAAAAATAGTTACGACAATATTAAAGACCTTTTGATAAAACAAGCAGGTTTAGGTCTAAGTTTAGGTGTCATAGTACATGAAACGGAAAAGTTAATAGCTAGAAGCATAAAGGCAATTCGAGAAAAAAATTATGATGATTCTTTATATTATGTACAAATGCTCAACAAAATAGTTGAACGCAGTTCCTATATATTGAAAAAGAGTGATATTAAAAATATTGAATTAGGTAAGCTTGTTGAAAAAGCTTTGGATACTGTCCGTTTTAGATTTAAAGATCACAAAATAAAATTGATTGATGAATTTTCTAAGTCGGTTTTATTAGGAAAATTACCTGAAACACAGACTATTTCTATGCTCTTGAACTTACTTGATAATGCAATTTTTTGGACATGTATTTCAAAAGAACAGGACAATAGAAGTATTACGATAAAAGTTACGGATGAAATTGATGGTTATCATTCAATTGTTATAGCTGACTCCGGTAATGAATTTAATCTACCGGAAGAGATGTTAACAACACCATTTGTGAGTGGTAAGCCTCTTAACGCAGGTACAGGACTCGGATTATATTTAGTTGATCTCTTTATGAAAGAAATCGGCGGTCAATTAAAGTTCCCGGAAAAAGGTGATATTGAATTTGGGAATGAAGCTGTAGGTCGGGATTCGATCCATGCGTTGGTAGCATTATGTTTCAAAAAAAATTAAAAAGGTTGTTGAATGAGTTTTAATATAGCTTCTGCGATTGATTCTGTTTTAGTAGTCGATGATAAATTTGAAGAAGTGCAGCAGTTAATAGATGAGCTTTCCAAAAAGAGTATTCAATCAAGATACATTAATCCTGCTGAAATTGAGCATTTGAATGTTAAATGCGGCAATACACTGATAGTTCTTGATTTTGAGCTAATTGAAGGTGCAAAACATAAAGATAATATTGCCGAAATAAGAAAAGTTTTATCTAAAGTTACGAGTAATCTGAAAGTCTACGGTATTGCATTTTGGAGCAAGCATAGTGAAGATAATTTTGATGATGATCACAGCAAAAAACTATTCGATGAAATAAAAATTAGAATTGATTCTGATATAGCAGATAAAAGTTTAGCAAATCCGCCTTTATATTATGTATCAATAGTGGATAAGTTGCAATATTTGAACGGTGATCATGAATGGAGCGCATTTTTTGATAATTTTAAAACTTCATTGGCAACGAGTAAAACAGCAATGTATTACTTTCGATGGTCTTATCTCATGAAGGATTCTGTATATGATACATTCGGAAAAATTAATGAAATTTTAGCCGAATATAAGTATTCAGATCGGGATCAAATGTTTGCATTTTTACTTTATCAACTATCACGAGTTCATATTGGCTATGAAGAGAATGACACTGGAAAATTAGCAAATCATTCTTTTAGAGCAATGGCGGGAATGCTGGAAGATGCTGTAAAAGAAAAAGCAGATTCCATTCAGGATTGTCAAATTTTGGAAGATTATAGTGATGACTTTACAGCAAAAAGTATATCTGATTTAGATATTGTCGTTAAAATTGAAAAAGGTAAAATAAAAAATAATCTATTTTTAATAAATACAATTGGCCGGTTAAACGCAATTTATGCTTTTGATTTCAAAGCAGAATATGCAAAAACACATTTTATGCCTGGAAATATATACAAGCAACCTGAAGGGTTTGTGAGCTGTTTAGATGCAGACTTTGACGATCAAATAAAAGTATTAATTGAAATAACACCACCTTGTGATTTTGCACAGGGAAAATGTAGTCAACCAAAGTTTTTAGAAGGTACATTTTGTGAAATAGAGAAAGCAAAGAGTAAAAATGCTGCAAAATTTTATAATTATTTGCACCCTGTTTTTTATCTAGATAAATCATATTATTTTATTTTAGACTTTAATACAATGTACATTGGTAATATAGATAATGTTGAAGAAAATTTTGTATGTAGATCAAATGATGGCCTATTTGCGGATATTTTACAAAAGTATTCTTCTCATATTTCTCGACTCGGAGTAAGTTTTATTAATCACATTAAGTATTAGTGTATAGATAAAAAATATTTTCCAAAAGCTTCCGCCATTTTAGGCGGAACGGCATTACCGATTTG
>DZBP01000061.1:0-2786 GCA_022729915.1 Draconibacterium orientale
ATTAGGCTCGGAAAAGCATCGGTAGGTGCAATTATGCGAAGTAGAAAAAAATAATGACTTAATTTCGAAAATTAAAAATATGAGTAATTTATTAAATGTTTCGTTGTCGCCACATGCAAAAGGAACAGAGAGCGTAAACAAATTGATGCGAAATGTAATTATTGCAATGTTGCCAATTATGCTGTTTTCTTTTTACTATTTTGGCATTGGAGCAATAATAGTAACTTTAGTATCAGTTACTTCTACACTTTTTTTTGAGTGGTTTATTTCAAAATTTATACTCAAAAAAGAACCTACTTTAACCGATGGTTCTGCATTAATAACCGGAATGCTTTTGGCTTTTAATGTACCAAGTAATTTACCTTTTTTGATTGTAATGATTGGTGCATTAGTAGCAGTAGGTGTTGGAAAAATGTCGTTTGGTGGACTTGGAACAAATATATTTAATCCGGCATTGGTCGGACGTGTTTTTCTATTGATTTCTTTTCCGGTGCAAACTACTAGTTGGCCTAAACCACTCGATTCGTTTACAACTTACACCGATGCCGTTACGGGCGCAACTCCTTTGGCAATATTAAAAGAAGGTTTGAAGAAAGGTGAAAAAGTTTCGGATATTTTAGAACAATTGCCTTCTTTTGTCGATTTGTTTGTTGGTAAAATAGGCGGTTCACTTGGCGAAGTAGCGGCATTGGCTATTTTGATAGGAATGATTTATATGCTTGCTACAAAGACTATTACTTGGCATATTCCGGTTTCAGTTATCGGTAGTATTTTTGTTGTTGCCGGTATTTTATGGATTATAAACGATGAAAAATTTATCAATCCTTTTTTCCATTTGCTTACTGGCGGAATTTTGCTGGGAGCTATTTTTATGGCAACCGATTATGTAACTTCGCCCATGACTGCCAAAGGGCAAATCATTTATGGCGTTGGAATTGGTGTTATCACCATAATAATAAGAATAGCAGGCGCTTATCCCGAAGGAATTTCATTTGCAATTTTGATTATGAATGGTTTAACGCCATTAATTAATATGTATATAAAACCTAAAAGATTTGGGGAGGTTGTGAAAAATGGCAAGTAAAAAAGAATCTACATTTACAAATATGGTGGTTGTGTTGTTTGTAATTTCGATAGTTGCAGCAACTTCACTTGGCTTTGTGTATGAATTTACCAAAACTCCCATCGAAAATGCAAAAATAAAAAAACAAGAACTAGCAATAGCTCAAGTAGTTCCAGCTTTTGACAACAAACCAATGCAAGAAGCTGAAATTGTAAAAATCGGAGATTCTGAGTTGATTTTCTTTCCTGCTAAAAAAGGAGGAAAGTTAGTGGGAGTAGCAGTGAAAACATTCAGCGAATCAGGCTTTTCGGGACGTGTAGATATAATGGTAGGCTTTAAACCCGACGGAACAATTGTAAATACTTCAGTTTTAGGGCACAAAGAAACTCCCGGGCTTGGCGACAAAATGAGCCAATCAAAATCTAAATGGAGTACTCAATTTAACGACAAAGACCCAAAAGTATTTAAACTAACGGTCAAAAAAGATGGAGGCGACGTGGACGCAATCACGGCATCAACCATAAGTTCGAGAGCTTTTAGCGAAGCTATTGATTTAGCATACAAAGAGTTTATGAAAAAGTACAACAACTAATTATAAAAAGAAACTAATTAATACCAATTTATTAGTATCAATTTCTATTTTTAATATTTGAATATATGAACAAATTAAATATAATAACAAAAGGTTTTTTTAAAGAAAATCCAATTTTTGTATTACTATTGGGAATGTGTCCTACATTAGGAACAACAACTTCAGCAATTAATGGTATGGGAATGGGTTTAGCAACCACTTTTGTGTTGATTATGTCAAATTTTGTAATTTCGTTGGTAAAAGATTTCATTCCTGATAAGGTACGAATACCTTCTTTTATAGTTATTATAGCCTCATTTGTTACAGTTGTAGAGCTTTCTATGCAGGCTTATTTACCCGATTTATTTGCTGTTTTAGGTTTATTTATACCACTTATTGTAGTAAATTGCATCATTTTAGGGCGTGCCGAAGCTTTTGCATCGCAAAACAACGCATTCGATTCTATACTCGATGGCTTAGGCATGGGGCTTGGTTTCACATTTGCTTTGACTTTGCTCGGTTCTATACGCGAAATTTTGGGCAACGGTTCTATTTTCGATTTTAAATTTATTGGTGCCGAAAGTAACGGAATGCTTTTATTTGTACTTGCACCCGGTGCGTTTTTGGTTCTTGGCTATTTGATTGCAATTGTAAATAAAATTAATAAAGCAAAATAAAAAAATATAATAAAAGGCTTCATGTAAAATATTATTGCATGAAGTTTTTTATTACAAATACGAGAATAATTTATTTTTCAACAAAAATATTTTGCTCTATTTTAGGAATTATTTTTAAATCAGAAGCAATTTTGTAAAGCATTTCTACTGCATTTTGTCCTAATTCGCCTAAATGTTGGGTAAAATCATTAACATACAAATTGATGTGTTTATACATTACCTCTTCGCTCATTTCCTGTGCATATTTCTTAATAAAAGGAAGGCTTTCTCTCTTATTTTCAAACGCAAAGCGAACGCTTTGGTACATAACTCTGTCTATTTTTTGTTGTATTTCGAGCGGCAAACGTCGATTAACTACAATGCCACCCAAAGGAATAGGCAAACCTGTTTTTCGCTCCCAAAATTCGCCTAAATCCATAATCTTTTTCAAGCCTTTAGCTTCGTAAGTAAACCTATTTTCATGAATTATTAAACC
>DZBP01000061.1:2886-16865 GCA_022729915.1 Draconibacterium orientale
TCTTTTTCAAGCCTTTAGCTTCGTAAGTAAACCTATTTTCATGAATTATTAAACCGGCATCAACCTCGCCGCTTAATACGGCTTCTTCTATATCCGAAAAAAGATATTCATTTTTATTGGTTGCTTTAGGGAAAGCTATGCCTAACAAAAGATTTGCGGTAGTATTTTTGCCCGGAATTGCAATTTTTAAATTGTCAATTTCATCAGGATAAATCTTATGTTTACTAATTAGCAGAGGACCGTTGTTTCTACCGAGGGCACTGCCTGAATTAAGTAAAACATAATCCTGTGCAATGTAAGCATAAGCGTGATAACTCAATTTTGTTATATCTATTGAACTAGCAAAGGCTTCGCGGTTAAGTTCTTCTACGTCAGCCATTTTTACAATAAATTCAAGTCCTTCCGTATCAATTTTGCCATGAATCATAGCATCAAAAATAAATGTATCGTTAGGACATGTCGAAAATCCAAGCGTTAATTTCATGTCTATATTTGTAATAAAAAATAAGAATATTTTTAAAATTTTTATGTATTATTTATGATTCTAAAAGACGTAAATCAATCAAAAATTTATTCAAGTTATAAACAGCTTCTTTGATTTTCCAATTTGATATATTCCTGGTTTCCACATAATTAGAAACACTTCTAACTTGCATTACCTTTATTTTTTCTTTTTTGCAAACATAAAAAACAGCAGCACCTTCCATACTTTCAATGTCGGCTGAGAATTTTTTGCTAAAAGTTTGAATACTTTGCTCAAAACCGTGAGCTGTATTTACTGTAATAGCCTCAACATCTGTTAATTCAAAATTCAAAATCGCAAATAAAGAGTCGTTCTTTAATTTTCCATCTTCAAATGGAAATTCATTTGAATTGACAAAATTAGTTTCAAAAATAGTCTGTAATTTACCATTTGCTTGCTCAATTGCTAAATCGGCAAATTGGTCTTCGACTACATTAACTACCATAGCTAAAGGCAATTGCCTATTAAAACTACCAGCTATTCCTACATTAAGTACCCAATCATACTTTTGTTTTGAAAGAAAAATTAACTTACTCAAATTAAAAACAGTAAAAGCTATTCCAATTCCTGCAATCAAAACCTCTATTCGAGTTTTTTTGTTTTCAAAAAAATAAACCTTATTTTCAACATCATACTGAAAATCAATATGCTTTAAAAACAAATCAATTTCAAATTTAGTTGCTACTACTATTAAAAAACGCATTTGTTTTGTTTAAAAAAAATTAAAATCTTAGAAAAAAACAAAATAAAAAAAAGTATCAAGTTTCTGTTTTATTCTTTTCAAAATAAATTTCTTGCAAAAGAATTATTTCTAAACGCTTAATAAATTAAAAAATCTTATAAATTTTGGTTCGCAATATATTTGATTTTTTATTTGCAAAAATAATGATAATTTTATAAAAAAGACAAAAATATACCCTAAAGCTTATTTAAATATTTGATTAATCAAATTACACTAGTTTTATAGAATTTTAAAAAATAGAAATAGTCTTTATTTTTTGAAATAACCGCTATTTTTTTATATCTTTGTGCGTTTAATTCGTTTAATTTATACAGAATATGACTCAAATAATTGAAATATTTCAGCCTTTGTATCCATATACAATGTTGCTCGTTTTTCTGTTTTTTGCAATAAGAGACGATTACAAAAAAAATTTTAAGCAAAAAAGCATTTTTCTTACAATATTGATATATCTTTCTATTGCTATTTATTTAATCAGTTTTGCTTCAAATTATAGCCGCATTGAACTATTTTGGATTTTTTGGTTTATTAGAGACTTTATTATATTTATCGTATTATTAATACTTTGGCATTTTATTTCTCGGTATTTACGAATTGCTTTTGGCATGGTTATTTTATTGGGGCTTTATTATCAATATCATTCTACCGGAAAACTTTTTTTTGTTGATTTCAATAAATATGAAGTTTCTCCTTACGATAATTCGGAAATTTTATTACAACTAAAAGATACAGCAAGTTTAGAGCAATTAAAAATTGTTTTGGAAGAATACAACCCGCATATTTCAAAAACTTTTGAAAAACTTGAAGTAGATAAAAAAGATACCTCCAAAAACGAACTCGAAGATTATTATAGTTTAGATATTGATGCAAATTATCTTCGGGATATGCCCAAAATTGTAAAAAAATTAAATAAATCAGGTATTGTAGAGTGGGTTGAAAAAGATAAAATATTTGCACTCGATTCATTTGAATATAAGCATGTTGATACAACTATTCGTTATAAATTTTTAACAGGACTTAATGATAAATTTATTGACAAAAATTGGGGTTATAAATATTGGAATGAAAAACAATTATATCGCTATTTGTCAGCAAATAAAGGAGTTAAAAAAGCAAGAGTTTTTATACTCGACACAGGAGTGGAAGCAACTCACGAAGATTTGAAAGACAATTATGTTTCCTTAAATCCTGAATATGACTATGATATGAGAGGACACGGAACCCATTGTGCAGGAATAGCCGGCGCAATGAGCAATAATTACAAAGGAGTAGCGTCGATGAATCTGACCAACGATTTTTTCACAATAACAAGTGTTAAAGTACTAAACGACAAAGGAGTAGGAAAACAAAAAACAATAATTGATGGAATTATTTTGGCAGCTAACAGTGGTGCAGATGTAATTTCAATGTCATTGAGTATTCCGGTAAGTGCACAACGCGAAAAAGCGTTCAACAGTGCAATAAAATATGCCAATACACGCGGTGCCATTGTAGTTGTTGCTGCCGGAAATAAATATGACAACGCAAAATTTTACGCTCCTGCACGCTGCGAAAACGTAATTACAGTAGCAGCCGTAGATGAAGAAATGAAAAAAGCCGATTTTTCAAACGATGTAACAGAAATTGCCATGAAAGTTTGTGCGCCCGGTGTAAATATTTTTTCAACTTACCCCAATAATTCGTACAAAACACTTCAAGGTACTTCTATGGCAACTCCTTATGTAGCTGGATTACTTGGAATTATGAAATCTTTCAATCCCAATTTAACTACCAAACAAGCCTATCAAGTATTAAATTTGACCGGACTTTCTACAAACAATACACCAGCTACCGGAAAATTTATTCAACCACTCGAAGCCATCAAACTACTTAATAATCAAGAATTAGACAGAGAATATAGACTAAAATACTTTATCGAAAAGTTATTTGTATTCTAGTTTCATATTGCAATTTGAATAAAATATTTTTTCTTTGTAATAAATTTTAATCAACATAAAGTAAATTTTTAAAATTTACTTTCATTTACTTTTTAATACTAAAAATGGATATTAATTTTAATGATTCAGATACATTTGGTTTTCAAAAAATCGAAAAATACAACGAACGAATAACCAAAGCTTTAACAGAAAATTACAAATCAGTAATATACGAACTTGGCGAAGATGTTAATAGAGAAGGACTTATAAAAACTCCAGAAAGAGTAGCAAAAGCAATGCAATTTCTAACACAAGGCTACAACATGAAACCCGACGAAATTTTACGGTCTGCCATGTTTAAAGAAGACTACAGTCAAATGGTTGTAGTTAAAGATATTGACCTTTATTCGATGTGCGAACACCACATGTTGCCTTTCATTGGAAAAGCCCATGTAGCCTATATTCCAAATGGTTACATAACCGGATTGAGCAAGATAGCACGTGTTGTAGAAGCTTTTGCTCGTCGATTGCAAGTGCAAGAAAGGCTCACTACGCAAATCAAAGAGTGTATTCAAAATACATTAAACCCTCTTGGAGTAGCTGTTGTTATTGAAGCAACCCACATGTGTATGGTAATGAGAGGAGTACAAAAACAAAATTCAGTTACAACTACTTCAGATTTTACAGGTGCATTTAAAAATGTAGCCACACGCGAAGAATTTTTTAAAATCATAAGTGCCAAAATGCACTAAAAACTTCAACAAAAAAAACAAGTATTTTTTATATTTTTTTATTCTATACTATTAATTATTTATTCTATGAGAACAAAAGGAACTACTGTAAAAGCAATACAAAATTTTGTAAAAGAAAAATTTTCAGCACATTACAACGATTGGTTGAATAACTTGCCCCAAAAATCGCGCGATATTATGAACGGACCAATCTATGCAACTGACTGGTATCCATTTCAAGAAGGTGCAGTATTACCTACTCACCATTTAAAAATGTTTTTTGAGCAAAACGCTTTAAAAGCTGCTTGGCAATCGGGAAGACATAGCGCAGATGCAACATTGACAGGTGTTTACAAAATTTTCGTTAAAGTTGCATATCCAAGCTACATTATTAAACGAGCTTCGAAAATTACTGCAACTTATTATGAAAATGTGGTTGTTGATTCGAGTGAAGAAACTCAAAACTCAGTAGTAGTTACCATTATTAAATTTGAAGAAATAGATAAATTAATAGAACACAGAATTGGAGGCTGGATGGAAAGAGCCTTAGAATTAAGTGGTTGTAAAGAAGTTAAAATTAGAATTACCAAAGCGCTTTCGAAAGGTGATATAGAAACTCGCTTTGAAATATCATGGAAATAAAGAAATAAAGCAGGAACAGTTAATGCCGTTTTTGTTTTTTATAAAACATTAAAAAAATAGAACTTTTAAGAATCATTTTGCAATAAAAATTTACTTTTGCAAAAAAATAGAGGAATAATATGTTTTTTATCAAAAAATTATTATATTTGCAAAAAGATACTCAAACTGAAATTTTGCTTTTTAAAAACAAATATACATGGAAAATAAAGATGCTAGCCTAACATTGGCATTTCAATTAATTTCGCTCATGCGAACCGATAATTTTGATTATATTTATAGAGGATTGTTTACTAAAAGCATTACTGAAAATATATTGAATTTATCTGAAGCTAAATTGCATATTTCAGACGAAAGCACATCGACTATTAATAAACACGTATATTTAGTAATGGTTGAGTGCTTGCAAAATATAACAAGACATCAAGAAAAACCTAGCAACAAAAACATCGAAGATACTGCGTTGTTTATGATTCAACAAAAAAAAGACAGGTATCTGATTACTACCGGTAATTTAATTTCGAACTCAAATATTCCAAAGTTAAAAGAGGATTTAGACAAAGTTAATGGCTTAGATGTAAAGGAATTGAAAGCTTATTACAAACACATGCTCAAAACCGGAATTATTTCGCACAAAGGCGGTGCAGGTTTAGGTTTGATTTCAATGGCTCGAAAATCGAGAAGCAAATTGAGCTACTCCTTTTCTGAAGTAAACGACAAACTTTCCTATTTTTATTTTAGAGTTGAAGTTTTATTTGACCCTGATAACCAAAATTACGAATCAGGCAATACTTTCGAAAAAATAATAAGCATTCATAAAATTTTAAACCAAGAAAATATTTTACTCAATTTCAATGGAACTTTTAATAAAAACAATATAATCAATCTTTTACCAATTATCGAAACTCAAATTAATGAAACTATAAACATAAAAAATAGAGTTTTGCAAGTAATGATTGACATGTTGCAAAACATTGTAAACTATTCGGTTCCTATTGAAATTAAAAGTCTTGAGCTAGATTTAGAAGGAAATCCGGGTATATTTTATTTGAGCCAAAACAAACACGATTTTATTTTGACCGCCGGAAATTACATGAACAACCACCACATTCCTATCTTAAAACGAAAATTAGATTTTGTAAATAAGCTTACTTATGATAAACTAATTACTTTTCACGACCGTCTTTTTGATTATTTTGCTGATAATGAAATCACTAAACCCGATTTAAGCATTATCGAAATGCGACTTAAAAGCAAGCATTCGCTAGATTATCGTTTTGACAAAATGGATAGTGATTATTCATTTTTCACACTACAAGCTGTTATTTAGTTGAAGCTGTATTCTTTATTTTTATCGACCAAGTAAATTGAAATTCAGACACTTGGTTACCATCTTCATCTATACCTGTGGTTTTAACTACAAAGCTTGCGCCGTCTGTGTTTGCAAGTGCTTTTTCTACAGCTTCGTGGACTAAACTACCCTCATTGCAAGTAAAAAATACTCGTTTAGTTGCTTTTTTTGTAAAATTTGCTTGCATATCAATTACCAACATCGAATATTTTTGGCGTGTAGCCATCAGTTTGTCCATTGCCAAAAGTGCAGTCGAAAGCTCTGCCGCCATACTTTGTGCTGCAAAATACATCGAACGAAACGGATTTTTATTCACATACTTGTAAGGTATTGAAACACTGCATTTTTCATCGTTCAATTCACGAACCTTTAAGCCCGCTATTAAAGCCATTGGCAAACTTTTAAGAAAATACAATCGTAATTTATTATGAGAAAGTACTAAATTTCGGAACATTTTAAATTATTAAATGGTTAAATGGCTAAATTGTTCATTTCTTTTCTAAAAAAACTCTGCGAAATTTTGTTTTAACTCTTTGAAAATCAGCGAGAAAAATAAGCTAAGCATTCTCACTGTATTTCATAGAATTTTCTGCAAAATTTGGCAGTGTTTTTTTACCAAAGAGTTATTCTAACTAATTAAATTTGAATAGATTAATCTTTTTTTCAAATACTATCTTAATTAAAATGGATATTTGTTCAATTCAATTATTCTATCGGCAACTCGGCGGCGTGCTTCTTTTACATTTACGCCGTCAGTTTTTGTAAAACGCTTCACTCCCATGAGCATTCCCATTTTTTCGTCGCCTTCGGCAAATGAATTTACAGCATCAACTCCTGTTTTGTACATTTCCCAAGCTTTGTCGTAGAAAAATACATCAAGCATATCTTTTTGAAGTTTTACTGCTTCTTCGCCTTTCATGTTTTCCAATTTTTGAACGCGCAAAAGCGCAGATTCGCCAGTGTAAATGCTAATAATCATGTCGGCAGCGTTGAAAAGCAATTCTTGCTCGTCGTTCAATTTGTCCATATATTTTTGAATTGCTGCTCCGGCAACCATCAAAACCAGTTTTTTCCAACGTTTAATCAAATCGAATTTGCTTTCATAAAAATCGGTCGAACCTGAGCCAAAATCTGGAATACCCATCAATTCGCTTGCTACCTCCATAGCAGGAGTCATCAAATCTAGCTCGCCTTTCATGGCACGTTTGAGCAATTCGCCTACAATTACCATGCGATTGATTTCGTTTGTTCCTTCAAATATTCGGTTAATTCTCGAATCTCTGTAAGCTCGTTCCACATGTGTTTCAGCCGAATAACCCATTCCTCCATAAATTTGAACAGCTTCATCTACAATATAATCGAGTGCTTCCGATGCAAAAACTTTCAAAATTGAAGCTTCAATTCCATACTGACGAATGCCTTCAAGTGCTGCTTGCCCTTTTTCCATTCCCTCTTTTGCGTAGCGTTGCATCGAATCTTCGGTAGCTTGCAAGGCTCTGTAAGTAGCTGATTCTGTTACAAATGTAAGAATTACTTGTTGTGTTAATTTGAATTTTATAGCTGGAAAATTTGCTATCAAAGTACCAAATTGTTTTCTTTCATTGGCATAACGAACAGATTCATTAATCACTGCTTTGCAAGCACCTACACTTGCCGATGCTAGTTTTGCTCTTCCAATATTCAATATATAAAGTGCCATTTTGAAACCTTCACCACGCACTCCCAACATATTTTCAACAGGAACTTTAACATCGTTGTAAAAAATTTGAATAGTCGATGAGCCTTTTATTCCCATTTTGTGTTCTTCTGCACCTTTTTGAACGCCTTCCCAACCACTTTCCACGATAAAAGCACTCAAATTTTTGTCGTCGTCAATTTTTGCAAAAACAATGTGTGTATCAGATATTCCACCATTGGTAATCCACATTTTTTGTCCGTTCAAAATATAATTTTTTCCATCGGCACTCAAAACGGCTTTTGTTTTTCCGGCATTGGCATCAGAACCGGCTCCAGGTTCGGTAAGACAATAAGAACCAATGTATTCGCCTGTAGCTAATTTAGAAACGTATTTTTCTTTTTGAGCATCATTTCCAAAGTAAAGTATTGGTAATGTGGCAATTCCGGTATGTGCTGAAAATGCTACCGAAAATGAGAAACCATGACTAATTTCTTCGCTTATCAATCCGGCTGTTACATAATTTTGTCCAAAACCAGCTAATTCTTCAGGTACTGAAACGCCCAAAAGACCTAATTCGCCTGCTTGTTTCATTAATTTTGTGAGCAAACCTTCTTCGTGAGCATCAAGTCGGTCAATTACCGGACGCACCTCTTTGTAAACAAAATCGCGAGCAGTTTCTGCCATCATGCGTTGCTCTTCATTAAATTCTTCGGGAATGAAAACATCATTAAAATCGGTTGTTTCTATTAAAAATTCCCCACCTTGTAATACTTTTTTATCTTCCATAATATATTGTTGTATTTTTTTATTTATAATCGGTACTCTAATATTCTATTGTTCTATTGTTTTATTGTTCTATTGTTTTATTGTTAAATTGTTATTTTTTTATTTCAATCTATCTATTTATTTGTTAATTAATTATTGATTCATTGATTTGCTTTATAAAATATAATTTATATTCCTTTATTAATAGAGCAATAGAACAATAGAACAATAGAACAATAGAACAATTTAACAATTTAACAATTTAACAATTTAACAATTTAACAATTTAACAATTTAACAATTTAACAATTTAATTTAAAAAACCTCAAAAATGCCTGCTGCGCCTTGTCCTGAGCCAATGCACATAGTAACCATTCCGTAACGTTGTTTGCGAGCTTGCATTTCATTGATTAGCTGCACAGTAAGCTTTGCACCGGTTGCGCCAAGCGGGTGTCCGAGAGCAATTGCGCCTCCATTTACGTTTACTATTTCAGGGTCAATTCCAAGTTCTTTAATAATAGCAATCGATTGAGAAGCAAAAGCTTCGTTGAGTTCAATCTGTTGAATATCTGACAAATTCAAACCTGCATGTTTCAAAACTTTTGGAATTCCAGCCATTGGACCAATTCCCATTTTGTAAGGCTCAACTCCGGCTACTTGATAATCAACCAATCGAGCTATTGGCTTTAAATTCAATTCTTTAACAATCTTTTCAGAAACTACCAATACAAAAGCTGCTCCATCAGACATTTGCGACGAATTGCCCGCCGTAACACTTCCACCTTGCATAAAAGCGGGTTTTAGTTTGGCAATTTGTTCTGGAGTCGATTGGCGAGGACCTTCATCGGTAAAAACAATTTCTTCGCGAGTTTTACGCTTATTGTTCTCATCTACATAAGTTTCAGTAACAGCAATTGGCACTATTTGTGATTTGAATTTTCCTTCGGCTTGCGCTTTTAACGCTTTTTCGTGCGAATTCAAACTAAAGGCATCTTGCTCAACGCGCGAAACATTGTACTCTTTTGCAACCGCTTCGGCTGTTAAACCCATTGAATGATACCAAGTTGGCTGATTAACTGCAATTTTGGGATTCGGAACACTTCTCCAACCGCCCATCGAAATTTGCGACATCGTTTCGGCACCTCCGGCTACAATTATGTCTGCCAATCCAGCTCTAACTTTGGCTGTGGCAATGGCAATACTTTCTAAGCCCGAAGCACAGTATCTATTAATGGTTGAACCCGGAACTTCCACTGTTTCAGTACTCATAAGCGAAAGCATGCGTCCCATATTCAAACCTGATTCCGCTTCGGGAAAAGCATTACCAACCACTATGTCGTCAATTCTTTTTCTATCCAACTGCGGAAAATCAGCCAATAAATGCCTGATTACTTCTGCTGCAATGTCGTCGGGACGTGTAAACCTGAACTTTCCACGTGGCGCTTTGCCTATTGCCGAGCGATATCCTCCTATTATATATGCGTTCATCTTTTCTATTGTTAAATGGTTCTATTGTTCTATTGTTTTTACCTTATTATTTATTTTATTGAGAATATAAATTATTGGGTAATAATCAAAACAAATAGAAAAACCATTATATCGTTAATTTTTCGTTTGTATATTTTATCAACGTATTCAGTTCGTAAGGCAGTTTATTGAGTTCTTGAAAAATATAATTGTATTCTTGTTCTGTTAAAAGTTTTCGGACTTTTGATTTTTAATTCCAATCAAAACATTCTTTTAATGAACCGAAACTTATACGATAAAATCGTATCTTATCATTTTTATTATATCTTCCAAAACCTTCAGCAATATTTGCCGAAATACTGTCGATGGCTTTTACATATTGTTTTCCAACTGTTTCTTTTTGAAAATAATCCCATTTTATTATTATATTCCAAATGTAATTCGACAAATTAAATGCTATCTTATATGCACTTATATCATTTAATTTTAGATATTTTTTGTTAAAATCCATTTTTTAGAAATAATAAAAAAACAATGAAACAATGAAACAATTGAACCATTGATGTTAATTTCTCAATATTTTACCTTTTTGAATTAAGCTTTGAATACGTTCGAGTGTTTTTCGTTGCATGCAAAGCTCAACAAAAGCTTGGCGTTCGAGGTCTAAAAGATATTGCTCCGAAACTTTGGTAAGTGGAACCGAAACATCGCCTCCGGCAAGAACAAAACCCAGTTTTTCAGCAATCAATTTGTCGTGTTCTGACATAAAATGACCCACTGTCATTGAATCTGCGCCAACATAAACTAAACCAAGAGCCTCATTGCCAAGTATTTGAATATCTTTGCGAGGTGCAGGTTGCGAATAACCTTTTTCAGCCATTGCCAAAGCCGTTTTCTTAGCGTAAGCCAATTGTTCTGCGCGGCTAACTATCACTTCATCAACACCTTTACGCATATAACCCAAATCGAAAGCTTCGTAAGCGGAAGTTGAAACTTTTGCTTGTCCAACGGTTAAAAATCTGTTAGTAAAAGCGTTAGTTCTTACATCGCCGTCTTTCAATTCGTCGGAAAGGCGCAATGCAAATTCTTTTGTGCCGCCGCCTCCCGGAATTAAACCAACACCAAATTCGACTAATCCCATGTACGTTTCGGCATGTGCAATCACTTTATCGGAGTGCATACAAATTTCGCAACCGCCGCCAAGTGCCATTCCGTGAGGAGCTGCAATTACCGGAATTGACGAATAGCGCAAGCGCATCACTGTTTTTTGGAACATAGCAACCACGTAAGCCAATTCGTCCCATTCTTGCTCTACGGCAAGCATAAAAATCATGCCCACATTAGCTCCTGCCGAAAAATGTTCGCCTTCGTTTGAAATTACAACTGCCTTATAATTAGCTTCTGCCATGTCAATTGCTTTGTTCAAAGCCTGCAAAGTGCCAGCACCAATGGTGTTCATTTTGCTATGAAATTCGACATTTAAAACGCCATCGCCAAGGTCGAAAATGGTAGCTTCGGTATTTTCCCAAAGTACATTGGTAGCTCTTAAATTTTCGAGCGAAAGTAAATTTTCAGTTCCGGGAATAATTTTGTAGCTTTTCTCGGCAATATTATAAAAATATTTCTGTCCTTTTTCTATTTTATAAAAAGAAGTAATACCTGATTCGAGCATTTGATAAATCCAGTTGGCAGGTTTTTTTCCAGCGGCTTCCATTGCTTTAACAGTTTCGGGAACTCCTACTGCGTCCCAAGTATCAAAAGCGCCTAATTGCCAACCAAATCCGGCACTTAAACCATCATCAATTTTATAAAGGTCGTCGGAGATTTCAGGAATACGGTTTGAAACAAATTGAAAAAGGGAATAAAAAGATTTTCGGTAAAATTCGCCGGCTCTTCCTTTGTCGGAAAATAATATTTTCATTCGCTTGCGCAAATCATCTACTTTTTTAGTTTTTTCAAAAACTGAAAAACTAGGTTTTGGCGTTTCTTCGTATTCTAATGTATTGAGGTTGAGAGTTAAAAATTTCTTTTTGCCGTTTTCTTCTACCTTTTTATAAAAGCCCTGATTGGTTTTTGAACCCAACCATTTATTGTCGAGCATTTTTTGTAAATAATCGGGTATTTTGAACGCTTCAATGGCTTCATCGTGGGCGTTTTGGCTTATGCCGTTGGCTACATGTACTAATGTATCTAATCCAACAATATCAGCAGTTCTAAACGTTGCCGATTTTGCTCTTCCTATGATAGTTCCGGTTAATTTGTCTATTTCTTGAATACTCAAACCCAATTCTTTTACATTATTGAACAATTCCATAATGGAAAAAGTACCAACTCTATTAGCAATAAATGCAGGTGTGTCTTTTGCCAAAACAGTTGTTTTTCCTAAGAATTTACTAGCATATTCATCTAAAAACTCAATTACTTCGGGCGAAGTTTTAGATGATTTTATAATTTCAAACAATTTTAGGTAGCGTGGTGGGTTAAAAAAGTGTGTACCACAGAAATGTTTTTGAAAATCTTCGCTTCTACCCTCAATCATGGCTTCAATCGAAATTCCAGAAGTGTTAGTAGTAATCAAAGTTCCTTTTTTACGGAATTTTTCAACATTTTCAAATACCTGCTTTTTTATATCCAATCTTTCTACAACAACTTCTATTATCCAATCGCATGAGGCAACATCTTTCAGATTGTCATCCATGTTTCCGGTAACAATTCGGCTAGCAAATTCTTGCTTGTAGATGGGCGAAGGCTTCGATTTGAGCGAGGCTTCAAGGGCAGTATTTACAATTCGGTTTCTCACAGCTTTGTCTTTAAATGTGAGTCCTTTAGCTTGTTCGTCAGCAGTAAGTTCACGCGGTACGATGTCTAATAATAAGACTTCTACTCCTATGTTTGCAAAATGGCAAGCAATACCAGAGCCCATTACTCCCGAACCAAGAACAGCTACTTTTTTTATTCGTCTCTTCATTTGGTTTAGTTTATTATTGTAATTATTTTTAATTAGTTAGTTCTTTAATATAAAAATAGCGGATTAGTTTTATTTATTCTTTTTTAGCTAGTTCGCAAATTTGACCTAATACGCTTACAAAACATTCCAATTTTTCTGCCGGAATATTTTTTTCTATTTTTTCGTTAAAATCTAAGATTATTTTTTTTGAAATTTTCCGTTTTTCAATACCTTTTTCGGTTAAAAAAATTTTAACTACTCGTTTATCAACCAAATCTTTTTGCCTGTAAATTAATCTGTTTTCTTCCATTGTTTTGAGCAACCTACTTAGACTTGTGGGCTCCATTCCCATAAGTGGTGCTATTTGAGTAGCCGGAACGCCTTCTTTTGGAACATTAATAAGCACATAACCAATAGTTTGAGATAGTTCATTTTCCGATGCTATTTGGTTATACATTCGTGCAATGGAATGCCAAGAGGATTTTATGTAGTAATCAACGGTTTGTTTCAGATTCATTCTAGTAAGTTTTAATTTTTCACGCTTTTAAATTTATTATGCGTACATTGCAAATTTAATAAAAAATATTATGCACGCCAAGTATTTTTGAAAAAAAATTACTAAATTTGCAAAAATATTTTTCTAAACTACGGACATTTCAGTCAATAAACTGAAAATCAGAAACAAATAAATGTTAATATGAAAGACTTAAATAAGTTTAAACATAAAATTGAACTTTCGGTGCGTTATGCCGATTTGGATACTTTGGCACATGTAAATAATAAAGCTTATTTGAGCTATTTAGAAGAAGCTCGAATAGCTTATTACAACGATGTTATTGAGTTGAATTTAAGCAATTTAGATTTTAGTTCGGTAGTTGCAAACATCAATATTTCGTACAAATACCCTATTTTCTTTTCAGATAAATTGGAAATTTATACACGTTGCTCAAAAATAGGTAGCAAAAGCTTCGAACTTGAAAATGTTATTGTGGCAATAAATTTGAAAAATGAAACAAATATTGCTGCTACTAGCATCACAACAATGGTTTCGGTGGATTTAAAAACAGGTAAAACCATTATTAATCAAGAAGATAAAATGCAAAAGATTAAAGAATTTGAAGGTAATTATGAATTAGGAATTAGGAATTAGGAATTAGGAATTAGGAATTATGAATTATCAATTATCAATTATCAATTATCAATTATCAATTATCAATTAT
>DZBP01000241.1 GCA_022729915.1 Draconibacterium orientale
CATCTATTTTTTTTTAATAAATTTGTTTAGCTTTGGAAAATTTTTTTTATTAAATTAAAAGCTTATTTTTATATTAAAAAAATTCATAACAGCTAGTTCTGATGGAAGATAAAAAATTTATTGACGTAGAAAAAGTTATAGAAAATAAAAATCCGAGATTGCGAAAAATGCTACCTCGCTTTGTGCTTAATTATATCAAAAGAATACTTCACGAGGAGGAATTTAATCGTTTAATGGTCGATTTAAAAGACTATAAATCAATGGAATTTGTTCACAAATTAATTGAAAGGTACAAAATTAGAATAGACTCAAAAGGAACAGAAAATATTGAAAAAAACAAACGGTATATTTTTGCATCAAATCATACCATTGGAGGATTTGATTCATTAGTTTTTATGAACGAAGTAGATAAATATGCAGGTAGTTTGCGTTTCATTGTAAATGATATTTTATTGAATTTTACAAACTACGAACCGCTTTTTGTAGGAGTTAATAAACACGGCTTAACTCCACGTGAAAATTTAAAACGATTAGATGATATTTACCAATCAGAACACCAAGTACTTATTTTTCCGGCAGGCTTGGTTTCGCGCCGAAAAAATGGAGTTGTGAGAGATTTGAGATGGTACAAATCGTTTATTTCAAAATCAATTCAATGCCATAGAGATGTTATTCCTGTGCGAATTTCGGGCGAAATGGGCAGTTTTTTTTATAATTTAGCCAATTTTAGAACAGCATTAGGTATTAAAGCAAACCTTGAGATGTTTTATTTGCCAGATGAAGCTTTCAAACATGCAAACACCGAAATCAAAATTCGCTTTGGCGAACCAATTCCCTACACACATTTCGACAAATCAAAATCTATTGAGCAATGGGCTGAGTGGGTTCAAAATAAAGTTTATGAAATGAATTTGTAAAATTGTTTTATTTGTATTTATCTTTGCATACATTTTTTTTGAATTTCAGAATGTTTTTTTTGCTTAATGTTATCCGAATTTGGATTGATTTTATTCAAAACAACCTTATAACTCAAAAAAAAACTGATAAGTACACTCGTATTTATAGCATTAGTATTGCATATAAAACGAAGCTATAACTAGAGAAATTCATTTTTTTTTTTTGAAAAATAAATAATTCAAAAAAAATACAACAACTTTATTTTCTTTATAAAACAAGAAATTAATTTTAAGAGTATAAATTTAATTCCAGTTTGTTTTATAAATTATCAAAAACATTTTGAAAAACCAATCCAAATAATACTCCAAGCAAAATTTATGAAGCAAATCATTCCTCCTGTTGACGTTCAAAAAATTGAAGAAGAGTTAACGAACGAAAAATTTGTGCGAAAAACAAACTTTTCGGATAATGAAATTTACATACTTACGGCTCAAAATTCGCCCAATACCATGCTTGAAATAGGCAGATTGCGCGAAGAAGCGTTCAGACTTGCCGGCGGTGGAACAGGAAAAGAAATAGATATTGATAAATACGATACCGCAGAGTTTCCTTACAAACAGATGATAGTGTGGAACCCGCGCGAAAAGGAAATTATTGGTGGTTACAGATATTACAATGCAAACGAACATTTTCCCGTAACGGACGAAAATGGCGATTTGAACCTTGCTACGGCTCGCTTGCTGAGCTTTTCCGATACTTTCAAAAAAGATTTTTTGCCAAAAACCATCGAACTTGGACGAAGCTTTGTTAGAGCCTCTTATCAAAGTAAAAATGCCGGACGAAAAGGTATTTTTGCGCTCGACAATTTGTGGGACGGATTAGGAGCTATCATTCAAGGCGTTCCCAATGTTAAGTATTTTTTCGGTAAAGTTACCATGTACACTACTTACAATCAAAAAGCTCGCGATTTAATCTTGTATTTTATGAGTAAGCAGTTTCCCGACAAATTTAATTTGATTAAGCCCAAAAAAGCCCTAAAATTATATTCAAAGATTGAAGATTTAATGCATTTTTTCAATCATTCCGATTACAAAGAAAATCACAAAGAACTTTCAAAAGAAGTGCGCACTTTGGGCGAAACCATTCCGCCACTCATCAATACGTATATGAATATTTCCGATACGATGATGTCTTTTGGAACCTCTATGAATGAGCATTTTGGAGGAGTTGAAGAGACAGGAATTTTAATTACTATCAACGATATTCATTTAGCAAAAAAAGAAAGACACATCGAAAGTTTTAAAACTCAGGGAAATCTAAATTTTAGAGCTTATTGATTTCATTTTTCAAATTTATATTATTAATTTTTTATAATTTTAAGTGTTTTTCTTCAAAAAAAAGTTAAAAAGAATATAATTTTTAGTTTTTGCATTTAAAGAATGTTAAGAATTTTTGAATCCTTTTTATATATTTATAACTTTGCTGGAACAATAAAAAAACCATGAATTTTAATAAAAGTAATAAATTATTAATAAAATAGAGGAGGAAAAACAATGAAAAATTTCATTAATTTACTAATAGCTGCTATTTTAGGTAGTGCTTTGACTTTTGGAGTATTCTATGCCATAGAAAATAACAAACCAATAAAAGTACAAAATTTAGAGAAATCTCCCTATCAATTGGCAAGCAATAATGCTATGGGAGTTGATTTTACGGTAGCTGCCGAAAAGGTAATGGAAGGTGTTGTGCATATTACTTCAATAACAAGCTCACAATCACGAAATTACTTTAATCCATTTCAATACAACGACCAAAGCAATAAAGTAGGCTCTGGTTCGGGTGTAATTATTAGCGAAGACGGTTACATAGTTACCAACAACCACGTAGTAAATAATGCCGACGAACTTGAAGTTACTTTGCACGACAATAGAGTCTTTAAAGCTAAAATTGTTGGAAAAGACCCTTCAACCGATTTGGCTGTTATAAAAATAGATGCCGATGACTTAAAAATAATTCCGTTTTCTAACTCTGACCAAACAAAAGTGGGCGAATGGGTTTTAGCCGTTGGCAATCCGTTTAATTTAACTTCAACCGTTACTGCCGGTATTATTAGTGCTAAAGGCAGAAATATCAAGATATTAGAAGACCGTTCGGCAATCGAATCATTTATTCAAACCGATGCTGCTATCAATCCGGGCAATAGCGGAGGAGCTTTGGTTAATCTCGATGGAGGCTTGGTGGGTATAAATACTGCAATTGCAAGTCCCACAGGCTCTTATACCGGATATGCTTTTTCAATTCCTTCCAACTTAGTGAAAAAAGTTGTAGAAGATTTGCTGGAATTTGGAATTGTACAACGTGCTTACATTGGAGTAGTTATTCGTAATGTGGACGCAAAAATAGCCAAAGAGCTGAATTTGAGTGTGAATGAAGGTGTTATTGTGGACGAAATGCTCGATGGCGGTTCAGCTAAAGAAGCTGGTGTGGAAGTAGGTGATGTGATTGTTAAAATAGATGACGTAACTGTAAAAACGGCGGCAGAATTGCAAGAAATCATAGGACGACAACGACCTGGCAACAAAATAAACGTAGAAGTTTTAAGAAAAGGCAAGAAAAAATACATTCCGATTACACTTAAAAACTTAAATGGAAATACCGAAATTGTTAAAAAAGACGATATGAGTATTTTGTCTGTTTTAGGTATTGAATTAGAAGAACTTAGCGAAGAGCAATTGAAAAAATATAGGATAAGTTCGGGTATTAAAGTTAAAACTATAAGCGCCGGAAAAATTAAAAACAATACCAATATGGAAGAAGGTTATGTAATTCTCAAAATTGACGGCACAAAAGTAAAAACTGTGCAAGAAGTTGTAGATAAGCTTTCTAACAAAACGGGAGGAGTACTTTTTGAAGGAATTTATCCGGGCTATCCCAATTTGTATTATTATGCGGTAGGGCTTTAAGAGATAAAAGATAAAAGGTAAAAGATAAAAGGTAATTAATTATTAATTATTAATTATTAATTATGAGTCCGGTCTAAAAAGGTCGCACAAATACCTTGTAATTTGCAACTTGTTGTTTATTAGGCAGTTGTGATAAGTAAATCGTGTTTTGCAAAGCATTGATAATAAGGTAGTTAAGGTTCACCTCTTCGTTTTGGATGGCTTTTTAGACCCGACTCAATTATTAATTATTAATTATTAATTATTAATTATTAATTATCAATTATCAATTATCTTTTGTTTTTGGTTATTTTGAAAAAAAATAAAAAAAATAGTGTGGAGTTAATAGAAAAATAT
>DZBP01000242.1 GCA_022729915.1 Draconibacterium orientale
CTCACAAACCCATTTCCATTAAAACAAGGATTAAGTTATTTACTTGTTGAAAAAAAGCTACCTTTTGAGGTGGCTTTTTGTTTTTACTAGAATCTTTAATTTTTGTTTGTAACATGTTAAAGTGCAATTTACCAATATGATGACACTAAATAAAGATGGAAATGTTTTGAAAAAGAAACGAACCTATTTACACCAAGCAAATAAAGGTATTTGGAGTGCTAAAAAAAACTATTTTATTTTTTTGCAATTTGACGTATTAAATTGTAAATTGCACACCTATTTTCGACTACTATTTTAAAAATATTACTTAGTGTAAAAGCATAATTCTTTATATTACAAAAAAACGTAAGGTTTTGCAGAAATACTCAGGTTCTAGAAAATTGCAAAAAAATAAAACGTGGATTGTAAATTTAGAACAATGATAAGCGATTTTAAATATATATTTTTGAATTACATTGTTTTACGAAAATACAAACGATTATTCTATTTTAAGTTTATTTACTTTATTATTTAAAATCTAATAAATTATTTGCCAGAATAGAGTTTTATGATTTTTTTTTGAAATAACAATAAAAAATTATAAAACTATGAGAAAATAACTTAGCTGCATACAAACTATGAAAACTACAAAAAAAAGCAAATTGAAAGAAATTTTAAATAACATGAAAATAGGTACTCGCATTATGGTAATGATTTTAGTTGTTAATGTATTAGCTATTATTTCCATTTTGTTTTTTATACGAAAATATGCTTGGGTAATGCAAAAGGAAGCTGCGGTTGAAAACGCCCAAAATTTAACTTATCGCTATGCCAACATAATTGATTCGAAATTAGAGGTAGCTATGGAAACCGCCCGAAATCTATCGCAAAGCTTAGAAGCAATAGATTATATAGACAAAAATGCACGGCGAGTTTATATAGAAAATCTATTAATCAAACTATTGGAAAAGAACAAGGATTATTTTGGCATGAGTACTTGCTGGGAACCCAATGTTTTTGATGGGCGAGATAAAGAATTTGAAAACAATCCTAGTAGCGATGCCAGCGGTCGATTTATACCTTATGCTTTTAGAGATGAAAGTGGCACTTCTGCATTGGAACCACTAAAAGACTATGAAAAAGAAGGTCTCGGCGATTGGTATCTGATACCGAAACGAACTGAAAAAGAGTCGATTATAGATCCATACAAATACAGTGCCGGAGGAAGTGAAGTTTATATGACTACTGTTTCGGCTCCGATTATGCTAAAAAATAAGTTTGCTGGAGTAGCTACGGTCGATATTTTGCTAGATGATTTACAAAACATAATTGATACTGTTCACCCTTACGAAACGGGTTATTTGGCTATACTTTCGAGCAATGGAGCTTTTGTAAGTCACCCCAAAAAAGAACGAATAGGCAAACTTTACTCTGAAATAGCTCCCGATGTAGAAAAAGAACACGGTATTTCGGAAAAAATTAGAAACGGCAAATATTATAGCTTCACAACCACAAACGCAGATACAAAAGAAGAATTTCAAGTTTTTTTGTATCCCTTAAAGATAGGCAAATCAAATCAATACTGGTCGGTTGGGGTTAGTATTCCGATAAAGAAAATTTATGCTCCCGTAAGTGTAATGCAAAATTATTTGATGCTTATCTTTTTTATTACAATTGTAATTTTAATCATTTTCATCGTATTTATAAGTAGAGATATTTCGGCTATTATAGCTAAGATACTCGAACAAACTCAAAATTTGACCGATGCAGCACTCAACGGCAACTTAAAGCAAAGAGGCTCAACTGAGAATATTCATCGTGATTTTCACCCTGTTATTAACGGAATAAATGCTACACTCGATGCTTTGACGGCACCGCTTACTTTATCGTCGGAGTACATCGAAAATATTTCGAAGGGAAAAATTCCTCGCAGAATTACGGACGAATACAAAGGAGAATTTAATACTATAAAAAATAGTCTCAATGGAACGATAGATACGCTTAACCGATTGCTAACTGAGCTGGTGCAAATGTCGAATATGCACAATAAAGGTGAGACAGATTTTATGCTCGATGCCGAAAAATTTGAAGGTGCTTATGGAATTATAACCAAAAGTCTGAATAAAATGGTTCAAAACCATATTAATGTGAATAAAAAGGCATTGGATTGTGTTTTGGAATTTGGAAATGGTAATTTTAGTGCAAGCATCGACCAATTTCCGGGAAAAATGAGTTACATCAATCAAACCATAGAAAGAGTACGCGAAAACTTAAGAGCTGTAACAGGCGATGTTCAAAATTTAACTACCGCCGCAGTTATGGGCAATCTGAGCGTTCGTGTGGAAGCAGAAAAATACAAAGGTGATTGGTACAATTTGGTTTGGGGAATTAATTCTACGCTCGAAGCCATCATCAATCCGTTACAAGTTTCCGCCGACTATATGGATAAAATTTCAAAAGGCGAAATGCCCGCTTTGATTACCGATGAATATTATGGCGACTTTAATACCATAAAATTGAATATCAACACATTGATAACTACCATTGGTGAAATACTCAATGCGTTGAATATTTTCACAAACAACACCAAAAACGGCGAAATAGAAGCTACTCAATTTGACCAAAAACTCTACAAAGGTGCTTTTAATGAAATGCTTGGTGGGTTGAACGATTTGGCGCTACATATTTCAAAACCACTCAACGAAACCCAAACTACTTTATCTAAACTTTCGTTAGGTGAAACTCCTGAATTGTTAAATAACAATAATTACAAAGGTTCGTGGTTGAAATTGAATCAAGATTTGAACGCATTGATAGATGTAAATAAAGAAATAATAGCTAAAACGAAACAAATAGCCAATGGCGATTTGACCGTAAAACTGCAAAAACGCTCTGAAAACGACGAATTGATGATTGCTCTTTTAGATATGATAGAAAAATTGAGCAACATCATGACCAATATTTTAAAAGGGGCTGAAAATATAGCGGGGGCAAGCTCGCAAATGCGCAATGCATCTATTTTGCTTTCGCAAGGTACTGCACAGCAAGCGGCTTCGCTTGAGCAAGTAACCTCATCGATAGAGCAAATGAATGCAAACATTCAACAAAATTCAGACAATGCTCAACAAACTGAGCGCATTGCAGTAAAGGCTTCGGAAGACATTATGGAAGCAAGCCAAACGGTAGAAATTACGGTGAAAGCCATGCTGGATATTGCCGAAAAAATTGGTATAATTAATTACATAGCCGAAAAAACGGATATGCTTGCCATCAATGCAGCTATCGAAGCTGCTCGTGCCGGCTCACACGGGAAAAGTTTTGCGGTAGTTGCTGCTGAAATTCGCAAACTTGCCGAAAATACGCAAGCTGCTGCTAAAGAGATTGGTACAGTTACCAAACGAAGTGTAGAAGTTTCAAAAGACTCTGGCACTTTGCTTTCGAAGGTTGTTCCTGATATTCACCGAACTACCAATTTAGTGCAAGAAATAGCTGCTGCAAGTTACGAGCAAAACTCTGGTTCCAACCAAATTGCAAATGCTATGAACGACCTCAATGCTACTGTTCAACAACAAGCGGCTTCGTCAGAAGAACTTGCCAGCAATGCCGAGGAGTTGGCTTCGCAGTCGGAAATGCTCAAAGATTTGGTGCGAATATTTAAAATTAATCCGGATATTGTAAACAAATACAAATCGGAACAAATACATAATCAAAGAGTTGTGTTAAATTCTAACAAAAAAACAATGACTATGGCAAACATTGATTTAGATGTACACGACAACAATTTTGAAAAATTCTAAGAAATTTAAGTAGTTTTAGAAAAACTTATAAATTACTTTATTTCAATACAATATATCAATATTTTAATTTGAATGTTAAAAAAAACTTTGCGTTTAACTTTGCGCTGGCTCTGCGAGAATCTACTTTTTTATTTTTCTCGGTAGAGTTTCGCAGAGAACCACGCAAAGTTTCGCAGAGTTGTTCATTCTGGTAAATTGAATATAAATAATTTATTTAGAAATAATTATACGTTTTCTTTCAAACTCTAATTTACGAGTTTTCTTTTTAATATTAGATAAATCAATTAAAATAAAAAGTATTTACAAGTTTTCTTTTGAATACAATTTATAAATTTATAATGAAAAAAAATTTAATTAGTGTTAGAAAGAAAACTCGTAATTATTTTTAAATTAATAAGTTATATTAAAT
>DZBP01000062.1 GCA_022729915.1 Draconibacterium orientale
CGTAACAAACTTCAGAGAGTTCGTAAGAAACTTCAGAGAGTTCGTAACAAACTTCAAAGAGTTCGTAACAAACTTCAGAGAGTTCGTAACAAACTTCAGAGAGTTCGTAACAAACTTCAGAGAGTTCGTAAGGAACTTCAAAGAGTCCGTAAGGAACTTCAGAGAGTTCGTAATATTTTTAACACTTTTTAACAAATACTTCTACAAGCCCTTATTTTGCTCGAAAGTTGAAAACGAAAAAGACCCCAAAACCAAACTCTCAGCCCGAAGACTCAAAAACGACACATTTCATACAAAACCTACAAAAGAACGCTAAAAACGAAAAAATAACCTCCGCTTTTGTCTTTTCTCTGTAAAAAATACCTAAAAGTCTTTTTATTTTGTATTTTTGCAAACTTTTTCAACCATCATAAAACGAACTGTTGAACAATACAACAAACGAACAATTGAACAAATGACAATTTCAAACAAAAAAGAGATAGAAATAATGGCTCCTGTGGGTTCGTACGAATCCTTAGCTGCAGCCATCAAAGCAGGCTCCAATTCGGTTTATTTTGGCATAGAACAACTCAACATGAGAGCAAAATCGAGCAACAATTTCACCCTCGACGACCTCAAAAATATAGTAGCCATTTGCAACCAAAACAACATCAAAAGCTACCTTACGCTCAATACCATTGTCTATGACCACGACATTACACTCATGAAACGTGTAATCGACACCGCCAAAGCCAGCGGAATAAGTGCCGTAATTGCCTCAGACCAAGCCGTTTTGAACTATGCTTTTTCGCAAAAGATAGAAATTCACGCTTCTACTCAGCTCAACATTAGCAACATCGAAACGGTGAAATTTTACGCACATTTTGTTGATGTTGTGGTGCTTGCCCGCGAGCTGAGCCTCAAACAAGTTAAAGCTATTTCGGCACAAATCGAAAAAGAACAGATAAAAGGTCCTTCAGGAAATTTGATTCAAGTAGAAATTTTTGCACATGGCGCATTGTGCATGGCAGTGTCGGGCAAATGCTATTTGAGTTTACACGAACAAAATTCGTCAGCCAACAGAGGTGCTTGTCTTCAAACGTGCCGAAAATCATACATTGTTACCGAAAAAGAAACAGGCTACGAACTCGAAATTGACAACGAATACATCATGTCGCCCAAAGATTTGTGCACCATTGGCTTTGTAGATAAAATTTTAGATGCAGGAGTTAGAGTTTTCAAAATAGAAGGGCGTGCTAGACCTGCCGAATATGTTTACAAAACAGTTAAGGCTTACAGTCAAGCAGTTGAAGCCGTATTGGAAGGAACTTACACCCTCGACAAAATAAAAGCTTGGGAAGACGATTTAGCCACCGTTTTCAATCGTGGCTTCTGGGACGGCTACTATTTGGGCAGAAAAATGGGCGAATGGAGCAAAGAATACGGCTCAAAAGCTACAAAAGTGAAACAATACGTAGCCAAAGCCACCAACTATTTCAAAAAAATAAACGTAGCCGAGTTTACGCTCGAAGCAGGCAATTTGCAAGTAGGCGACGAGATTCTCATCACCGGACCTACCACAGGCGTAATTCAAACTACCATTTCCGAAATACGACTCAATCTGGAAGCCGTACAAACGGCTAAAAAAGGCGATGTTATTTCAATTCCAATTCCCGAAATGGTTAGAAGAGCCGACAAATTGTACAAAATTACAAACGCATAAAACCAAATTGCCTGTTTTTTTTATTTGCAATACATATCTAAATAGCTTTGAGCCATAGCCAAGCCAAGTGCTTGAGCTTTGGCAAAATCGGAACAAGCTTCGTTGCGTTTGTTTTGTGTTAAAAATACCAATCCTCTGTTAATATAAAGCATTGGCATATTTGGCTTTAGTTGTTGTACTTTGTTATAATCGGCTAATGCCAAATCATTTTTTTTCTGAAAAGCATAAGCAACACCTCTATTGAATAAAGCATCGGAGTTGTTGGGCGCAATTTGCAAAGCTAAGTCGTAGTCTTTTAAAGCTTCTTCTACATTTCCCGACAAATAATAGGCGTATCCACGGTTAGAATATCCTTCGTTGTGGTTTGGATCTACCTCAATACTTTTGGTAAAATCTACAATGGCTTCTTGCAATTTGCCCATTTTTCCTTTCACTACACCTCTTCCCGAATACAAATCGGGCGCAGTGGGTTTAAATTTTATGGCAACATCAAAATCGGACAACGCCTCGTTAAATTTCCCTAAGTTCTCGAGCGTAATGGCTCTGTTTTGGTAAGCTTCGGCAAATTCTACATTCAGTTCTATGGCTTTATTAAAATCAACCAGTGCCAACTCAAGCGATTTTGCATTGCTTGTTTCTAGTCCAATGTCTTTGAGGGAAGTACCACGGTTGTAAAAAGCATGCGCATAATCTTTCTTAATCTCAACGGCTTTGTCAAATTTTGAAACAGCCAATGCTTTTAAGCGTACTTTTTCTTGCGAATTGGTTTGCTCGCCGGCTATTTTGTCAATGGCGCTTCCCCAGTTATTCCAAGCAACCACAGCCGTTGGGCTAATGCTCAGCGTGTGCTCCCAAAGTGTATTGCTGTCTTTCCAAAGTTTGGCTTGCGCTGTGGTTTTTGCCATCAAAAACAACGAATATCCGCCCAATAAAACAAATACCAAATAATATGCTGTTTGATTTTTAGAACCCAAATGCACCAACAAATAAGCCAAAAGCAAAGCAAAACCAATTGAAGGAACGTAAGCATAACGGTCAGCCATTATTGCGCTACCAACGGGCAAAAGTTGCAAAACCAAGAAAATATTGATTACAAAAAACGCCAAAGCAAAAGCAATAGACAAATTGCGTTTGAAAAAATAAAAGAATGCTGCCCCATAAGCTCCCGCTGGAATTAAAAAAGCCCAAAAGTAAGCAGGCACATCGCCAATAGGATAGGGGTAAACCGCCGCTAAATCACTAGGAATAAGCAGTTTTACAAAATACATTGTAAGCCCGTAAGCTGCAAAAAGTATGCGATGGTAAAATGCGTAATCGCTAATGTCGTGAATGGCTTCGCCTACCGACTGTGCTCGTATTGCAATAACACCAAAAATAAGTGCAAGTAAAAAATAAGGTATTTTTTCGAGCACAATTGCCTTCACATCGGTGCGTTTTACTAAAAGGTCAATTGCTACCAAACTTACTGCCAAAGAAACGGCTTGCCCTTTGGAAAGTAGAGAAAGTAAAAAAGCAAAAAGAGAAGCTGCAAGCCACAAGAAATTACGTTTATCCAAAAATTTGAGATAAAAAATAGCTGAAAGTAGAAAATAAAACGCATACAAAACGTCTTTTCGCTCCGAAATCCATGTTACCGATTCTACGTGCAGTGTTGTTATTCCAAAAAGTAAAGCAGTAAAACCTGCTAAAAGCAAACGTTTTTGCGAATTAAAATCTTTGAACAATAAAAAGACAAACATAAAAACCAACAATGTATTCAGAATATGAAGCAAAACATTGTGTAAGTGATAAATATAAGGGTCGAATTCTTTGTATGTATCGCCTTTTTCGTTGCGTGCTTTCATGCCTTTTTGTTTGAAAAAATCGGGAAATTTATTTTCCAACGCGTGGTCTGTGGTAAGCGAAAGCATAGTAAGTGGGTGATAATTACCCATGTGGTACAAAACTTCTTTATTGTCCGAAAAAAACATCTCGCTTATATTTGCCTTAGAAAGCTCGCCAATAAGCGGATTTTCGGCAACATACGAATTGTCGTCCCAGTTCGTGAAGTCATTCTTGAGCGAAGGCGAATAAGCTATATAAGTCAAAAGACTGATTACAAGCAAAATCAAAGCAATGAATGCTTTATTGATAGGCTTATCAGTTGCTTTCTTAATTTCAGTTTTTGGGCTTTGAATTACCTTAGTTGTTGTATTACCTTTTACCTTATTTATTTTTTTCTTTTGCGACATTTTAATTCTATTTTTTTGGTTCTTTTAAAAATAAAGTATGCAAATTTACAAATAAAACTTAAAAAAATTAATTTATCTGTAATTTATGTAGCAAAACTAAATTTATTTGAGTATTTTTATTAAAAAAAACATTTGAATTTTAATTGATTGTTGAATGAAATTACTCTATACAAAACCACAAGGATACTTATTCAATTCCTTTTACTACATTTACAATTTCTTCGGCTTTGATATTTTTACTTTTCAAAAAATCGAAATACGATTCTTGCTTTGAGAAGTAATTTTTAACCGAAAACAACATATCAAAAAACAATTTGAGCAGCAAAACAAATGTAATTGGCAAACCAATCTCTTCGCTTATTAAAGCAAAACCAAAAATGGGTGCTTTCAATTGAGCTTTAATATGTTCATTAATAGTACAATTGTCATTGCAATCAGCAAGTTTGAGAGCAAGTGAATGTTTTGTAAAAAAAATATACTTCACTATGCGCCAATAAAAATAAGCTTTTTTGTGAAAAAGAGGAAACAAACTGAAATAGAATACATTGTGCTCGATTTCGTGAAAATAATCGTTGTACGAAAGTTGCATATCGCCCGTTTTTTGTGCCATTGCCAGTCGAGCATTCAATAGTAGAATTATAAAAGTTTGCTTAGCTGGTTTCAAACGCTCCAAAAGCGAAACCGGAATTGCATTGGAACACAACTGAGTGAGCATGAGTGTAAAATAAGCTTTGTCCGAAGCATTGGCTTCAGTAATTATTTCTACCAATTTATCTTCGTTTACATCTTGTGCCAGAAAAATATTGAAAATATCCATGCAGTCGCGAATGCCTATTTTGTAGATTCCCATGTGCAAAATCAGATGCAAAATGTTGTATTCGGGCGATAGTTGTTTGGTTTTTAGTGCCATAATAATCAAAAAAAGAAGCATCAGCCCACACGTTTTCCAAATCTACTTTATAACTCGATGTGAGCGACTTCAATCCCCATTGAGTACCCGTAATGCAATGATAATTAGGACTTATAAACGACATTCCGGTATGGCTGAATTTAGCAGGTTCTTGCTTTTCGCCAGCCCAACCAAAACCCAATGGAATATATTTCAATTCTTCGTAAATTGTTTGCACTGCTTTCCAATCTTTTGAGTGGATAAGCATATCAAAATCGTTCATTTTTTTGTAACCTACATCGTTGTAAATGGTATTTAATAGCAAGTTACCTTTCAAAATAACTACATCGATGGATTTGGCTTGAAATTTTTGCAAAAAACTCAACGCTTCTTTGTTTCTATTTTCGTTTTGATTTTTTATCTTTTTGTAAAAATTTTCAAATTCAGCTTGTACTTTGGGTGCAAAAAATTCAAACAAATTTTTTCTATTGAGCTGAACATAAAACTAAGGCGCGAGTTTCCATTTGCGAGCATAGTCGAAAAAAGCAAGTTGCTCTGGTTCGTTGCCTTGCAATGACTTTACAAATTGCACTATTTCAGAGTCTTCTGTTGTTGTGCATTTAATTTTGCCAAGCGAGACGAAATGTAAAAAAAAGTATTCATTTTTTTGTAGATTGAAAAATGAAATGTATTATTTTGAAACTATTAACCAATATTTTTTTTAAAAAAAACTATTCGTTTACAAATATACTATTTATCTTAGAAACAATAGCTATTGGCAAATAAAAAAACAGAAAACTGCTGAAAAAAAGAATGTAAGATTTTCAAAATTCAAAAAGAACAACTAATTTTGAACAATAAAAATATGGATTTTTTTTCAATATAAATAATTTCAAAAATGATAATAGTAACTGGTGCCGCCGGATTTATAGCAAGCAATTTGGTAAGCAAATTAAATGCTGAAGGTTATAAAGATTTAGTTTTAGTAGATAATTTTTCCAACCCTGAGAAAAATAAAAATCTTGAAAACAAGATTTTTAGCGAAAAAGTGGACAGAGAAAATTTTATAGAATGGCTCGATGCAAATCATAAATTTGTGCAAATAATCTTTCACTTAGGCGCACGCACCGACACTACCGAGTTTGATGTTGCCGTTTTTGATAAACTCAATTTGAACTACTCCAAAGCCGTTTGGCAGGCTTGCGTACGCTACGGACTGCCATTGGTATATGCTTCATCGGCAGCAACTTACGGTATGGGCGAATATGGTTACGACGATTCACACGAAATAGTAAACCAATTAAAACCGCTCAATCCGTATGGCGAATCGAAAAACGATTTCGATAAATGGGCTTTGCTACAAGACGAAAAGCCTTATTTTTGGGCAGGTTTGAAATTTTTCAACGTATATGGTCCCAACGAATACCACAAAAGCAGAATGGCTTCGGTGGTTTTTCATGCCTTCAACCAAATAGGTAAGACAAATCACATGAAACTTTTTAGGTCGCACAACCCAAACTACAAAGATGGCGAACAAATTCGCGACTTTATTTATGTGAAAGATGTAGTAAATGTAATGTACTTTTTAATGCACCACCGCAAAGACAACGGACTCTACAATCTTGGAACCGGCAAAGCTCGAAGCTTTTTAGATTTGGTACGTGCTACTTTTGCTGCTATGGAAATACCCGAAAGTATTAGTTTTATTGATACTCCCGCCGATATTCGCGACAAATATCAATACTACACCCAAGCAAATATGCAAAAATTGAAAAATATTGGTTACACTAACGAATTTACTTCATTAGAAGAAGGTGTAGCAGAATATGTAAAAAATTATTTGGCAAAAACTCATTATCATTAATAAAATAAAATAAGAACTTCTTTTTTTTAAACTATTTCATTATCTTTACATACGGAAAAAAACTAAAATATTCGTATTGCTTTACCTTTTGTTTAGGTTTTGATTGTGCTTTTTTTAAGAAAAATGTTATAAACTTTTATTTGTGATTAAAACAAAGAATATCGTTTTTTTTGAACAAATTATCTTACATAAGCACGAGTGCTTTTTTTATTGGAGCAAATTTTTTTGTAATCAAATAAATTTTAAGCACTTGGCAAAACCAAATATACAATTTATTTTGTTTTAGTGCTTACAAGCAACGAATTGCTAAAAAATATTATTTATCTTAAAGTTGTGCTATGTCTGAGGAACTAAATACTAAAGAAAAAATTCTGTATGTTGACGACGAACAAGAAAATCTTGATGTTTTCGAATTTACTTTCATGCGCCATTACGACATTTTTCTGGCTAAGTCGGCTGAAGAAGGAATGGATATTCTTAGAAAAGAAGACATTAAGCTTGTAATTACCGACCAAAGAATGCCTAAAATAACCGGCGTGGAATTTTTAGCCAATGCCGCCGAGCTCTATCCCGGAATCATTCGTATGATTGTAACTGGCTTTAGCGATGTAGAAGCTATTATTCAAGCGATTAACAAAGGCAGAGTTTATAGATACATTACCAAACCATGGAACAGGGACGAACTTAAAATGGTTATTGATAATGCTTTAGAAGCATACAACCTAAGAGAAGAAAACCAAAAACTTATTAACAACCTCAAAAAAGCAAATGCAGAATTAGAAGAAACAAACCGAATTCTTCAAATAGCCAAAGAAGCTGCCGAACAAGCCGACAACCTGAAATCTTCGTTTCTTGCCAACATGTCGCACGAAATTCGTACGCCTCTCAATGGCATTTTAGGTTTCTCTAATTTACTTACTTATCCTGATTTAGACCACGTACAACGGACTGAATTTGCTAATTTAATAGACGAAAACGGTAAGTATCTGCTCAATATTATCGATGATATTATTGACATTTCAAAAATTGAATCCAATCAAATTGAACTAAAATATATAAGCTTTTCGATAAAAGAATTACTTCAAGAACTGTTTATCTTTTTTGTAAATGATAGACAAGTAATGCAAAAATCGAGCATCAAAATTGAACTCGAAGCCACCATAAAAGAGGATATTAACATTTATCTCGACCGCGATAGATTAAAACAAATTTTGTTCAATTTTATAAGCAATGCTATTAAATTTACCGACAAAGGAACTATTACTTTTGGCTACAACACCCTAATTTCTGACAATACCGAGTGTATTGAGTTTTTTGTGAAAGATACAGGCATGGGAATTCCCAAAGAAAAGTTTGCCTATATTTTTGAACGATTCAAGAAAATAGATTACGAAAAGAAAGTGTATAGAGGAAACGGACTTGGGCTTACCATTTCCGAAAACCTAGCAAAACTTATGCAAGGTGAGATTTATTTGGAATCGGAAGTAGAGGTTGGTTCTACTTTTTACTTGAAATTGCCCATTATTAAAGATATTGAGAAGCAAGAGATAAAAAAGCGTCAGAGCTTTAAAACTTCCTATAATTGGGCTAGTTACACCATTTTAATAGCTGATGATGATGATGCAAGCAATGAATTGCTTGCGCAAGTGCTTAACAAAACAAAAGCTAAAATAATTATAGCAAGCGATGGCAAAGAAGCCATGGAGCAATTTATGGAAAACACCGACATCGATTTGGTTTTGCTTGATATTCAGATGCCCAAAATAAACGGTTACGACTTAATGCGCCGTTTTAAAGAAATGCGCCCCTATGTAAAAATAATTGCGCAAACAGCTTTTGCTATGTCTGCCGACAAAGAAAAATGCTTGCGCAATGGTGCCGACGATTACCTTTCAAAACCCATCAATTTCAATAATTTAATCGAACAAATTGATGATTATTTTTAAACTCGGGTGCTGTTTAAATTTGAATAAATAATTTTGTTGCTAAAAAGTTGTTTAACATTTTATGCACAAAAAAATAATATTCGAAATTTTTAAACAATCCAATTAGGTGTTCTTTTTTCTAAAAAGGCAGCCATGCCTTCTTGTCCTTCTTCCGAAGCTCTAATTTGAGCTATCATTTCGGCTGTGTATGTGATAGCATCGTTGAGAGTCAGTTTGTTGGAAATGTCAAAAATCAAAGTTTTGCATTGCGACATAGCTTGTGGACCACTCGATTTAAGTAATGAGATTAAATTTTTAAGTTCGTCTTCAAATTTATAACTTGGCAAGGATTTGTTAAGCAATCCTCGTTTGCGGGCAGTGCGTCCGGTAATACGCTTTCCGGTAAGCATCAATTCGCGGGCATTGTATTCGCCTACTCGTTTGATTACATAAGGCGAAATGCAAGCAGGCACAATGCCTATTTTAACTTCACTTAGCGAAAAAACAGTATTCTCTTCAGCCAAAGCAAAGTCGCAAGCAGCTAAAAAGCCATTTGCTCCACCAATTGCTGCACCATGAACCATGGCAATAGTTGGTTTTTTGCAAGTATAAATAGCATAAAAACATTCCGATAAGCGCAAACTTTCGGCATAATTTTGATTGTAGGTATAGTTAGAAACGCCTCGCATCCAGTTTAAGTCGGCTCCGGCGCAAAAAGATTTTCCTCTTCCGCGCAATACAAGCACTCTAATTTCGTCGTTGGCATTTACAAATTCGATAGCTTGAATTATTTCTTCTATCATTTCTTCGTTAAAAGCATTGTGAATTTGTGGACGATTGAACCAAATCGTTCCTACCTGCTCTTTTATTTCTATTTCAATGGTTTTAAAGTTCATAGCTTTGGTTTTTTAGAATTAGGAATCGATATCTAGAACTTTGCCAAAACTTTTAAAATTTTGGCAAAGTTATTTGTTAAGAATATAATTTAGAATTCTTATTCAACGGTTACAGATTTAGCTAAATTTCGGGGTTGATCCACATCGCAACCACGCAAAACAGCAATTTGGTATGCCAAAAGCTGTAAAGGAATGGTAGCCAATATTGGTACCAAAGCTGGCGAAGTTTCGGGCAATTCAATCACATGGTCGGCAGTTTGACGCATCAATAAATCGCCTTTGGTTGCGATGGCTATTACTTTGCCTTTGCGAGCCTTTACTTCTTGCATATTGCTCAATATTTTCTCGTAAAATTGGTCTTTTGTAGCGATAACTACAATTGGCATTTTTTCGTCAATCAAAGCAATCGGTCCGTGTTTCATTTCTCCGGCAGGATAACCTTCGGCATGAATGTACGAAATTTCTTTTAATTTCAAAGCACCTTCCAAAGCAACCGGAAAGTTGTATCCACGTCCAAGGTATAGAAAATCGCTAATGTCGGCATAAATCTTTGCTATTTCTTTAATTTGGTCGTTTTTAAGTAATATTTCTTTAATTTGGTTTGGAATATCAACAATTGCTTTAGTTGTGGTTTCAAATTGTTCTTGTGTGAGTGTGCCTTTACGCCTTCCAATTTCGAGCGCCATCATGGTAAGCACCATCACTTGCGTGGTGAAAGCTTTGGTAGAAGCCACTCCAATTTCGGGTCCTGCGTGAGTGTAAACGCCAGCTACGGTAGCTCTCGGAATGCTTGAGCCTACTACATTGCAAATGCCAATAACCGTAGCGCCAGCTCGCTGGGCAATATCAATGGCGGCAAGCGTATCGGCAGTTTCTCCGCTTTGGCTAATGGCTAACACGATGTCGTCTTTTTCGATAATCGGATTGCGATATCTAAACTCCGAACCATATTCTACTTCCACCGGAATGCGGGTATATTCTTCAATAAGGTATTCGCCAAGCAATCCTGCATGCCAAGATGTACCGCACGCTATGATTGTTATTTTTTTTGCTTTAACCAAATCAGGCATTACTTTGTGCAGTCCACCTAATTTTATGGATTTAAAATCGGAAGCTACACGACCTCTAAATGTGTCGAGAATAGATTCGGGTTGTTCAAAAATTTCTTTAAGCATAAAATGCTCATAACCGCCTTTTTCGATTTGTCCTATGTCTAAATCTAGTTCTTGAACTTTGGGCTCGAGCATGTAATTTTCAACTGATTTGAGTGTTAATTGATTTTTTTCGATAATAGCTAAATGGCTATTTTCTAAATAGATAACACTTTTAGTATGTTCAATAATTGGCGAAGCATCAGAAGCAATAAAATATTCTTCGTTGCCCAAACCAATTACTAAAGGACTGCCTTTTCGTGCAGCATAAAGCGTTTGTGGAGTGAGCGTGCACGAAATAACTAACCCATAAGCGCCAATTACTTTTTCCAAAGCCAATTTTATAGCAATTTCGGGAGTTAAATCGCCTTTTAAATAAAAAAATTCAATCAAATTAACTAAAACTTCGGTGTCCGTTTCGCTTTTAAAAGCGTATCCGTTTTTTTCGAGTTTACTTTTGAGTGAGTTGTAGTTTTCTATTATTCCGTTGTGAATTAAGGTAAAATAGCCACTTTGCGATTGGTGCGGGTGTGCATTTGCATCGCTCGGAACGCCATGCGTTGCCCAGCGTGTATGCGCCATTCCCACCGAACCTTTTATATTTTTACCTTCGATATGTTTTTCTAATTCGCTTACTCTGCCTATACTTTTGTAAATATTGGTTTCTCCGTTAATCAAAGCAATTCCTGCTGAGTCGTAACCTCTATATTCTAAACGTTTCAAACCATTAATCAGTATAGGATATGCTTCTTTTTTACCAATGTAACCTACTATTCCACACATAAAAAAAATGTTTTTAAATTTTAAGCACCAATGCTTTTTTTATTGGAGCAAACCTTTTTGTAATCAAATAGATTTTAAGCACTTGGAAAACAAAATATACAATTTATTTTGTCTTAGTGCTTATTGCAATCACTTGTTTTTTACTTTTTTTTTGAGCTTACAAATATAAAATAAAACTTCAATAATAAAGTAATAGGTTAAAGTTTTTGAGAAAGAAGAGAGATTTTAATCAATACACCTTCTTGACTTCCGATGATGTCAGTTATTTTCCCGGCGTTAATGTTATTTACAAAATCGGTGTTGTATGCTATTCTAATGTTGCCAATTCTAGAAATTTTGCCGGGATTTTCAAGACCGTACAAATAGTTAATTTTTACATTTCCAATGCTCGAAATTTTACCTGTTTTGCCTTCTTCTTCCATATATTCGTAATAGTTGAAAGTATAATCGCCTATTGATTTTATTTTGCCTATTTTGCTTTGATTTTCTTGGTAATCGTAATATGTGAAAAGCAAATTGCCTATTTTTTTTATTTTTCCCGGATTGTGTGAGTCGTAATAATATTCAAACTTAATGTTATCAATACTTTCTATTTTGCCGCTTACCGTAGTTTCGAGCCAATGGTATTTGATTTGGCATTCGCTCAGAGTCGAAATTTCAATATTTCCATCTACATCTACCGAAATGACAATGTTTTCGGTGCTTATATCTTGTTTTAGCGTAAATTTAGCATGCATACCATTGGGCGAAATTTCGGCAGCAAAAGGCATATTTACTTGTGAAAATACATTTATTGCAATCAGTTGAAATAAAAATAAAAAGGGATTTTTCATAATAATAAAATAATTAGCAAAAGGTTGAAATTAAATTTAATTTAATTAATCCTTAAATCTGTAAGTTAAACTTTAACTAATTGATAATCATCGTATTGTAAACTTGCGAAATGCTTATAAATTAATCATCAATAAGCTGTTTGCTAACAGTTTGATACTATGATTTGCGGATTTAAGGTAATCAATTACATCTTTTTTTTATTTAAAAATCAAAACTATAACTCAATACAAAAGCGTAAATATTCATTGGGTTATTAACATTTTTTTCTGTTTGGATTAAATATCCAAGTGATGCGTCCATGTTTTTATTGAGTTTGTATTTAATTTCAGCATTGTATCTATAGCTTGTTATCGAATTGCGATATTTTCCGTTCAAAGTGTAAAACATTTCGGTAGAAATGCTTGGCGTGATAGGGAATAAATATATTTTATAGCTAGTTTTTAATCGAAATCTTAGATTATTATCGGGTATTTTTCCTTCATCACTCGAATAATAATCTGAGTACTTCGATTGAAAACTGGTTCTAATGCTGCTCGAAAAACGTTTGATTTTTTGTTTGTATTCAAGGTCAAAAGCATAACGATGTCGTATGCTATAATAACCTTCGTTTTTTTGTTCTTGTTCAAAACGATAAATTGCGCCAATACTTATTTTTTTTCGGAAAGTATATCCAGCTTCAAGTTCGGTAAAAACCTTATCTAATTGCGAAATATTTTGCCTAAACCTAACAGATTGAGCCAAACCTATGTTAAAGTTTTTTCCTATTTTTTTTTCAACAGCCAACTCACCCCAAAACTGAGCATCGTTTATTTGTGCATGTGCAGAAAAGAAAATAAGCAATAAAAAAGAAATTAGATGAACTCGTTTTAGTATTTTGAACATAATATACAAAAAATCAATAATTAATACTATAAAAATTAAAAACTCAGCGCGCAAATTAAGCACGAGTGTTATTTTACTTGGAACAAGTCTTTTGTTGTCAAATAAATATTAAGCACTCAGCATAATAAAAAAAACAATTTAATTGGATTTGTTACTTATAAAACTGCTTTTGAATCTTCTTGCATTAAGTAATAGAAAATGGTAATTTGAGCAGAATCTTTTAAGAAATTAATCTTTTCAATTTTTACTCTGTTAATTACTAAACCTGTTCTTTCTTGCAAATCGGCAATCAACTCCTCGCGCCTTTCGGGTTTTATTAGTTCTATTTTTTCGTAAAGAATCTTTTTTTGTGCCTCATGTTTTATAAAACGCACCGATTCTAAAAGCCAAGTTATGGATAAAATGGCTAAGTTTGTAAATAATAACTCGGCATAACTTACTTTTTTGTTGGCAAGTGCATTTACCACAGCTATTCCGATAACTACAAACAAATACGTCATTTCTTTAATTGGAATTGCATCGGTTCGGTAGCGAATAATACCAAAAATAGCAAACAACCCCAGTGCAAAGCCCAATTGTAGTTTAACATTGTCGAGCAAAATACACAAAAAGAAAACAATAGTAGAAATCAATAGATAAGTAAACAGGTAATCACGTCGAAGCGAGCGCGGATAATACACTTTTTTTACAATCAAGTAAATAATAGTTCCAGTAAATGCAAAACGCATCATCAGTTCCACAAAATCTTCAACATCTATCAAGTCGATTCCAAATAGTTGGATATTAAGTAATAAATCTAACATTTTTTATTTTGTATTAAAATTTATAGTTTGTTTCAAATTCTTTCAAGTCTCGTAATATTGGCTATTTTTTGTTTAAAATTATTCTTTTTGATACTTTGATTGACTAGAGCCGTACCAATGCAATATTTACTTAGTCGTTGTTCATTCACCTTTAGTACTTTAAGCGCTTTAATTAGTTCAGAGCTAGAGTCATAAGTTTCTTGCTTTATTTCTACAATCACAGTTTTACGCAAGGTCTGCTCGTGAGTATTTTTTTTGAAATTCAAATTTACATCAATAGTTGCACGTTCGTTTTCGGTTTTACTTACAAGCGTAAATCTTTGAAATTCAATATCTAATTTGGTTTCCAACTCCGAGAGATAATAAGGCGAATGTTTTTTCACAAACTGATTATTCTCTTCATCGCTGCGTTTTAGAGTTAACGTTCTTTTTTTTCGAGTTTTGCCTTTGTTGTCTTTAAATTTTATTTCGGTAAAAACGGTCTGAGATTCAACATATTCGCGAATACGTATTTTGTATCTGTTTACTCTGCCATTGTGGTGAGCCAAGTAAAGTTTGAAGTCGGGTGTATCAAAATAGTTGTTTTTGTAAGTCATCAAGCGGTTTGAATCTATTTCTAAAACTCGGTAAAAGGGCTGAATCGCTTTTAATAAATGTGGTAATTTGCTAATGTGCATCACGTATTTTGTGTCCACACGGTTCATTAGCTTCACATTATCCATTTCGGAAAGTGAAATATTGTCTAACGTTTTTAAAATCTCAACCATAAGTACATAAGTTATAAGCAGCAGTGCTATTTTATTTGGAGCAAACCTTTTGAAATCAATACTATTTTAAGCACTCAGCAAAAAAATATGTACAATTAAATTTGGTTCACTACATAAAAACAATTTATTTGGTGGATTTTAGAATTTGATAGGAAGTATTGGTAAAAAAGACTAAGTTTTTTTAAAATTATTCCAACTTATTAAAAAAAATAGTATTTTTGCTTCTTAATAAAAACAAAAAGCCACAAAATATGGTTTTGCAGCATACAAAAATAAATAAAATTTAATTTATTATCAAATAAACATTTCTTTGTATGCTAAAACAGTTCAAACTTAACATTTATTTAACTATGAAAAAAATTTTATTTTACATTTTGCTTTTTTTAACTTTCCAGCTTTCGGCTCAAGAAAAAGAATTTGCTCATAAACTAATTGATACGCTTTGTTCGCCCGAGTTTCAAGGAAGAGGTTATGTATTGAATGGCGATAAAATGGCAGCAAATTTCATTGCTCGCAAGCTGAAAGAGTTTGATGCCAAGCCATTTACTCAAGAATTTTTCCAGTCATTTAGTATCAATGTAAATACTTTTGGCACAAAAATGAGCCTAAAAATTGGCGACAAACTGCAAACTGCCGGAGTAGATTATTTGGTTCTTTCAAACTCATGTTCGGCTAAAGGAAATTACAAAATTTTAGTTTTCGATAAAATAAATTACACTGATATTGAGAAACTTAGAAGTAAAAACAATCAGAAAATATTTATTGTGCTTGACACACTTGGCATGAATAACAAGCAGGAAGCTGAAAAATTGATGCAATACAAACAAAATCAGTTAGGTGCAGCAGGAATTATTGAAATTTTCGATAAAAACCTAACGTATGTGCCTTCAAATATGGTTAATAACTTCGTTAGCATTCAGTTAAAAAGAAATAATTTGCCCGAAAAACTAAAACAACTTTCAATCGAAGTAGAAAACGAATACAAAATGAATTATACAACCCAAAATGTTGCCGCTTTTATTGAAGGCGAAATCGATTCATTCATAGTATTTTCGGCGCATTACGACCATCTCGGAAAAATGGGAAACGAAACATATTTTCCAGGTGCAAACGACAATGCAAGTGGAGTAGCTATGGTTTTGAATTTAGCCAAATACTTTTCTGAACATAAACCCAAATATTCAGTCGCTTTTTTATTTTTTAGTGCCGAAGAACTTGGTATTTTGGGTTCTGCTTTTTACAATCAAAAACCTTTATTTCCTTTGAGTAGAATTAAATTTCTCACCAATTTGGATATGGTAGGAAGCGGCGATAAAGGCATCAAAGTTGTAAATGCTACCGTTTTTAAAAAAGAATTTGATATTTTGCAAAATATTAATAATCAAAACAATTACTTAGGTCAAATTGGAGCTCGTACTCCAGCAGCTAACTCTGACCACTATTTTTTTTATGAAAACAAGGTTCCTTGTTTTTTTATTTATACTTTGGGAGAATATTCCGAATATCACAATATTAACGATAAGTCAGACAAATTGCCGCTCAGCAAATACGATGAATTATTCAATTTGATAGTAAAGTTTGCGTTTAACTTATAATTTAAAACAATGTAACTTCTTTGTTTTAGAATTTAACAATTTTATTGGGCTCTTTTTTAAATTTATTGTTAAGCTTTCATTAAATCTACAATAAATTTAATGATGTAATTAATTATAAAACAAATAATTAAATAGTTGTATGACATTATACCAAGAAAAACATTGTTTCATATATAAAAATTATTATTTAGATTTGCAACCAAAATGATACAAATTCTATTAATTTGAATTTGATATTGTGTTTTTGGTTTATAATTGTAAGTTTTAAA
>DZBP01000243.1:0-2267 GCA_022729915.1 Draconibacterium orientale
AAGCTACAGAGTAGCGCAATATTTTTTTTAGTTTTTTAACCGGACAATAGTGATTTAGATACCTTCTTACTCTTTTGTGAATTGAATTTTTTTTTGTACTTTGTTTCTCGAAGTTAAGCAAGAAAATATAAAAATTTTATTAAAGGACTAACTAATTTTAGAATATGAAAATACGCTCTATCAAAACCCGTTTAGCGCTTTTTGTTGGAATAATCATACTGATTACCATTTCAGTGGTTACCTTCTACTCAACAATTAAAATGAGAAATGATGCCATAAAGAATGCTACCAAACAAATGATAACAGTTTCAGAAGTCGGGGCAGCGTCGATTAAAAGCATTGTTGACAAAGAATTAGCCAGGATGGAGGTACATGCAATAAATCTTGACTTTATAAAAAAAACAGAAGGGTTTGACAGAAACAAAATCTCCATTATCTATAAAGGAATATTAGAAAGGGATGAAAATGTCATTGGTTATACAGTTTGTTATGAACCTAATAAATTCGATGGAAAAGACAATGAATATATTGGTTATCCGGGCTATTACAGCGATGGCCGATTTTGTGTATATTGGTATCGCGAAGAAGGTAAAATAATAGAAGATGATATAACCAGTTCATTTGAAGAAGAATTAAAAGAATCGGGCAGTGAATGGTGGGAAGTACCAAAAAAAACATTAAAAAATTATGTATTTATGGATCTTTTTAATATCAAAGGAAAAAGCACCTTAATGTTGTCAGCATTGATTCCGGTGATTGAAAATGGAGAGTTTATAGGTGTTATTTGTAAGGATTTTATAAGTGCGTTCGTCCAATTTGAGGCAGACAAAGCAAAAAATAGTATCTTTAACGGACAATGTGAAGTAAGTATTTTTGATACAAAAGGAAATATAGCCGCCAATACAAAAGATGCCACAAGCCTTGGAAAATCGGTGAATGAAGTTTTACCTGCTGAAGCCAGTGAGATTCTGCAATTATTAACAAATGGAAAAGAACAGACCTATAACAAAGATGAGTATTTTGTAAGTAATTTACCTATACAATTTGACGGAACAGATTCAAACTGGCTTTTCACTGTCCGTGTGCCAAAATCAGTGATAACTGCCGAAGCTGACTCCCTGATGTCAGTATTATTGTTATTTGGAATAATCTCATTATTAGTTAGCATTGTTTTGGTCATTTTAATTGTAACAAGCATACTTAAACCATTATCTCAATTAATTGAAAATTCGAATAAAATGCGTGATGGCGATTTAGAGGTAGATTTTACCACCGCCAGGAATGATGAAATTGGGCAACTTGCTGATTCATTTGAAACTATGAATAAAAAGCTAAAAGAGATTATGCGTAATATAATTTCTGGTTCGAATAACTTTATAATCTCAAGCAAAGAGCTAAGCAAAACTGCACAATCAATATCGGAAGGAGCAAGTGAACAGGCGTCTTCGGTTGAGGAAGTATCGGCAACCATTGAAGAATTTACTTCAAATCTTGAACAAAATGATTTTAATGCCTCGCAAGCAGAAAAAATTTCAATTGAAGCACAAAACGGGATACTTGATGTGAATAAAAGAACAAAAAAAGCAGTTGAAGCAAATAAGCAAATTGCCACCAAAATTGGAATTATCAATGATATCGCATTTCAAACGAATATATTGGCTCTAAATGCCGCTGTAGAAGCTGCACGGGCCGGAGATCAGGGCAAAGGATTTGGTGTTGTTGCAGCAGAGGTTAGAAAACTAGCTGAAAGAAGCAAACTTGCAGCAGATGAAATTGTATCTATTGCCAATAATAGTTTGATTCTTACTGAAGAGGCAAGCAAAAAGCTGGAAGAAATGTTACCCGAAATTGAAAAAACCACAAAATTAGTAAAGGAGATTGCACAATCGAATAATGAACAGAGTAATGGTGCCCAGCAAGTCAATCATGCAATTCAGCAATTAAACAATGTTTCGCAACAAAATGCTGCCGCCAGCGAAGAACTTGCAACAAGTGCCGAAGAAATGAATACTCAGGCAGAACAGATTAAGTCATTGATTTCTTATTTCAAATTAAAACAAACAGAACAAAAATTTGAAATAAGTAATAACTTTGATTACTATAAGAATGATGAGAACGTCAATAATGACATCAATGATGAAAATGAAATAAATCAAACACTTATAATAAAAGAAAGTCGAACAAAACCTGAAGTTTATAAAACAAAAGGAATTAACCTTGATTTAGAAAAAAGTGACTTTGATGATCAGGAATTTGAAAAATTCTGA
>DZBP01000243.1:2367-4148 GCA_022729915.1 Draconibacterium orientale
ACAGCATACTCCTTAATTGTAGCGCCAGTTCCAAAAATGACCCGATTGGACGGCCTTGAAGAGGGCATTACACAGCATGAATTCAACTCTTGAAAATGCCCAAGAGGCATGATTTTATGCAAAAAATAAAAGTCTTCTCCAGCCTGCTTTTTGCTCATACCTCCTTGTTTGCAATAACTCTTTGCTTTAACTGTAAAACTTGAGCCAACTGTATGATGATAATAAGGAAAGCCAATATATTTTAAAGTTTGTTTATAATATCTTAAATGAAGTTCATATTCAATTATGGTTTTATATATTTGATCATCAAACACATCGCCTTCAACTGGATGCTCAAAATAGATGGCACAACCATTACAATGCTGATTATAATTATAAAGTTTTTCAATTTCAATCAGGTAATTATTTGAAACCAGTGAATCAGCATCGAGAGAACATATAATCCCTTTAGGATTATCTATTGCAATAAATCTCCTGATTGCTTCATCCATTCCAACTTTTCTTGCAAAACCGGCGCCTGCTAATTTTTTAGGAATATTTGATAAAACTATTGGTATTACAGCTAACTTTTTCGAATTGTTTTTCCTTCCCCAAAAATATATTTCTTGTTCTGTAAATAAATTTTGTCGAATTGTCTCATTATCTGCATTATCGGATGAATTAATTACAACTATTATTTCTACAGATTTTTCAGGTTTAACGCAATCCCACAGAGATTTAATAGTATCCAAAATATCAGGTTCGGCAATAGAAGGGATTACAATAATATAATTGAGCATTTTGTCTGGTTCATGGAGAATAAATGGACCAAAACCACAATTTTTCTCAAGATAGTTTAAAAATAATTCCATAATCAACCCCAGCCACTGTTTAGAATTAAAAAAGGTATAAGAAAATTTCCTATAACTTGATGTTAAAATTAAAGATTAGCAGATCACTTTGTTTCTTCTGTTTTTTTCTCAGACGCTGAAGTTTTCGATTTTCGATAATCTTCGTTTATACCTTTAAGAATAATGCTGGTAATATCAAGCTTGGCATCAGCTTCTAAAACATTAGTACCCATTGTATTACCTAAAATTATTTTATGTTGTTTTGATTTATTGTACTTTTTCAAATAATCAGTTACATGTTCAAAGATCTGCTTATTCATATTTTGCTCTTTTTCAAGTAACTGCATTTGTAGCTGTTCTTTATACTGCATTAAACTTTGCTGTTCATTGAGCAATTGCTGTTGCATTTGTTCAGCCTGGCTTGAAGTTACCAGTCTTTTTTCAACCTTTTGTTGAAACTCCATCGCTTTTCTCTGATAAACTTTCGACTTTGAATTCAAGTTAGCATCGGCATTTTGCTGCTCCTGAATAAGTTCAGTTTTTAATTCGTTATATAAGTCGAAGCCATTAAGCAAACTATCAATATTGATGTAAACCACCTCATCAGAAACTCCATTAGAAAGTTCTGAACTCTCATGCTCATTTTTTGTTCCATTGCCTGTAAATCTATCAATGTATAAAAGGGTTACAGCAATAATTAAAACAATATTCAAATAAAGGGAAATGTTTTTCATAATAAAATAAGGTTAAAATATTCAGCAAATATAAATTTTTAAATTAAAATTGTAGTAAAAATTGTTTTTTTTTCTGATTTTAAAAATTAGAATAGTAAATAAATGTACTGAAAGCCAAAATCATCAACATTTGAACATTATAATTCAGGAAAATAAATGATAATTTGGAATAAAAATTGTCAAATTAAAATGGATTTCGGATATTTGGCTGTTTTAT
>DZBP01000244.1 GCA_022729915.1 Draconibacterium orientale
CAATCTCCCTCAATCTCCCTCAATCTCCCTCAATCTCCCTCAATCTAATTCAATCCAATCAATCTAATTCAATCCAATCAATCTCCTTCAATCACCAACCAAAACTACCACCAAATTTTTAAAGGCACATACTCCTCAATGCCAAGCAAATCCTTTTGCAATTTATAACATTCCAGCTTAATCAAACGCTTATAACTCACCTTTCGCTCCAGCGACTTGTGCATAATCGTTTCCCCTAAACGCTCCTCAAACGCCTGAATAAAAACCTGTTTCGCCTTGTCCTTAATGTGTACATAATTTAATTTGAAATCGAAATCCTCTTTCTTTAACATATTCTTATTCAAAACTTTAAAAATAACTCTATCCACCAAAATAGGCTTAAAAACCTCAGCCAAATCCAGCGACAACGAAAAACGCCTTTCGCCCGGTTCGTGCAAAAAACTAATCGTAGGCTCAAGCTGAGTTTGATGAATCGAGCGCAAGCACTCCGAGTAACACATCATATTGCCAAACGAAATAAGCGAATTAACCTCATTCGTAGGCGGTTGCATAGTGCGAGTACCCATAACAAAATCATTGATAATCAAATTGAAAGCATCATAATAATTCTTTCTGATATTTCCCTCGTAGCCCATCAGCTCGGGTATCTTTTCCGAAGTTTGCACCTTTGCTTGCAACAATTTGATAATCTCAATAATAGGTTCCAAATCCTTACCACGTCGATTGTAATACTGCAAATTTTTCAACATATTATAACTTGCCGCATCAATAAATTTTCGGGCAATTTCGATACGTTTTTTCTCATTCAAATACGCTTTAGTTTGCGCAATTAACATTTTGCCCGAAAGAAGCTTCTTTTTGGGTTGAAACGAACCCGTATAATTTTCGTAATAATCAAAGAAATGTACCGAAATATCATTCTTTCCCAAAAAATTATACAGAGCCGAGTTAGCATCAATCGAGCCAAAAACATACAATTCATCAACATCTTCCACAGGCAAATAGCGAGGTTTCAAATCCTTGCCCGCCTCATCTACGGGCGTAAATTTCAAGGTATTATCATCGCGCGAAAGTCTGCCCGGATTAAAAAGATAGTACGATTTTTTCATAAATTTACAAGGGTGAAAAGTGAAGGGTGAAAAATGAAAAGTGAATATTCATATCAATTCATTCAGTTAGTTTATCCGTTACTTTTAATTTTTTTCGATAACTCGAAAATATTTTTACAATTTCTTCTGCCTCCTTTACAATATCTTTTAATAATTCAGATTTTAACAATTCACTTTCAGACATTATTTCTAACCAAAACAAAGTTTCATCAGCTTCTTCTACTACTATTGATAACTTTGCAAAGCGTTCTTTTGCTGACCTTGCTCTGCCAACTGCTCTAAAATTTGCAGCAACCGATGTTGAACTTCTTAACAATTGCTTTCCGATTATACGTATTTCATCAGATTTTGGCAATCTTACATACATTTTTATAATTCGTATAGCAAATTTCTTTGTTCTATTGCGTAAATCTTCATTAAATCCCATAATTTAACATCTTATATTTCAATAAATTAATTCATTTTTCACCCTTCACCCTTCACCCTTCACCCTTCACCTTTCACCTTTCACCCTTCACCCTTCACCCTTCACCCTTCACCCTTCACCCTTCACCCTTCACCTTTCACCCTTCACCCTTCACCCTTCACCTTTCACCCTTCACCCTTCACCTTTCACCTTTCACCTTTCACCCTTCACCTTTCACCCTTCACCTTTCACCTTTCACCCTTCACCCTTCACCTTTCACTCTTGCACATAACAAAACTCAAAATAGCTACAACTTTTACATATTTTAGCATCAATTTTTGCCGGACAAGTCTCATTTTCAATCAAATTAGAAATTTCGGTTTCAATTTCCCCTATTCTTTCCCTATCCAACTCCGACAAAAAAACCTCCTCCGTTTTGCGAAGTTTAGGATACTCCAAAATACCAGAAACACCAGTAATTCCGGCTTTTTCGAAAATATAGATATAATATTTCAGTTGCCACTGGTGTGCAATTTCCACTTTGTCCGATTTTTTAATTTCGTGAATGATACGGTTTTTGGCATCAAAAAAATCCACCTTTATGCCACCAATCTCCACCTCTTCGTACTTTTCCGAACGCTGCGGATACGCCGTTTCGTGAATCAGCTTGCCCTCATACACCAAGTCGCTCGTGTGCTCCATAGTAATGCCGTTGGCGTAAAGCCAGAGTTTTCGTTTGCACAAAAAATAATAATTGATGTGAGTACCGGTTAACATTTGAATCTATTTTTTATTTTTCAACCAGTTTAATTTAGAAAACACTTCTTTCATTGCTTTTCTATTTTTGTATGTTTCGAGCAATTCCGAACTGATTCGTATTGCTTGAGCTTCGCCGTTTTCCAATTTCGCCATATTATGCAAATACGTTACAATATTTGAATAAATATCTCTTCCGGTATTTTCGGCATATTTCAATATTGCTTTTTCGTAAAGAATAATTAATTCGCCCGAATAATTTTCTTTTAAATATTTTTGGTTATCTTCTATAACTCTTATGCTTTTACTCGATTTTACAATTTCAAAAAGTTTATCCCACATTTTTTCTTCAATAAAAATCAAAGCTAAATTAGAACTGGACGAATAATTAGAACCGGAAGATTTTTTTTGTGAAAACTTTGTAATGTATTTTAAACATTCCGATTCCCACTCGTTGGGCAAAAAGTTTTTTTTGTAATTTCGGTAATTTTCAATTGAAAAATCTTCGTCCAACAACTGCTTCGAAATTAATTTTATATTTTCGGTATCGTTTGTTTTTTTATAAACCGAAAGCAATAATTCTTTATATTCTTTTACAGTTCCCGCATAATTTTCATTTCGTGCTTGAATAATGCCCTTGTTCAAAAGAGTTATAGCATTCGTAAAGTCTTTATTTTTAATGGCTTGTTCTATTTTTAGTTTTCTAAAATCGTCGAGATGTATATTGTTGTTTATAATTTCTTCGGCTTCGGCATTTTTTCCTTCTTCTTTAAGCAAATCCATTTTATACTTTAAATATTTTTTCAAATCGTATGTTTTCGACCAACCATCTTTTTTATTCGCAAGTTTAATTTTCTCATTTATATACTGATAGGCAGATTCTAATTTATTTATTTTTTTTGTATAGTCGAAAAAAAGAGCTTCTAATTCGTAGCCCATATCAAAATTGTTGTACTCCTCGTTTTTCATTTGTTCCAATAGCCAATTGAAAATAGCATCATTGAGCATTTTATCGCTATTAGATTTTAAAATTGTGTCTATTAACGAAAGAGAACCCTCTATAAAACCAACACACTCACCATCAGAATCATCTATATATTCCATATTATCAACACATTCCATTGCCACAGCCGATAAAATACTAAACGCTTCGTGGTATTTTTTATTTGCCAAATGTTTTTGAGCTTCTGAGAATAACTTATCAACTATTTTCAACGCTTTAGGCAAACTTCTATAGTCTAAATAACCCGAATTTCCAATTGCCGAATAAACGCCCTGCGAAATAATTTTCCGGTATTTTTCCATATTTATTTCGTTTTTCACTTCACCCAAAGCAATCACAATCTCATTGCGAATCGATTTATCTTTTCGTGCATATTTCAAAAGCAAATCGCGCAATTTCGCTTCGGGAGCATTTTTAATAATCACTTCCCATTCCGGCACTTCCGTTTTTTTTATCGAACCCATACCTTTCAATTCTTTTCTAATTGTGAGCAAAACAGCCACAATGTGTTTGCAAACATCACCTTCGAATGGACAATCGCACGAATAATCAATTATTTCCTGTTTTTTATCCAGCACTATTTCTACCTCGTAGTTGCCATAATTTCCCTCTACTTCTGCCACCCATTTATGGTCAGCAACCCTCTCTATTTCAAGAATAGCACCTTTTTTAAAATAGCCTTTTCCTCTTTCCAAAATAACTTCAGAAATCTGTGTCTCAAAATTTTGGATATTCATTTGTTTATTAATTAAGAAAATTGAATATATATTTTTTTATAACTGCCTTTGAAGAATAACATAAATTCGTGGCAATATTCCCAATGCAAATTTAGGGAAATATTACCACGAAATAGAATTTATTTTGTT
>DZBP01000245.1 GCA_022729915.1 Draconibacterium orientale
ATGACATGTTGTATATATTTACAGATGGATATGTTGACCAATTCGGCGGTAAGAACAACGAAAAATTAAAATCAAAACGATTTAAAGATTTATTGTCTTCAATTTCACTTTTGCCCGTTGAAAAACAAAAACAACAGATAGATGATTTTTTACAAACTTGGCAAGGAAACAACGAACAAATTGATGATATTCTGATAATCGGTATTAGAGTCTAAAACAGGTCTGTTTATTTTTCATGCTTGATTTATAAATTTTGAAATAGAGAAATAAATTGGCTTAGTGCTTAGTTTGTTTTTTTTAAATCTTAGCCACAAAAAAAACCTCTGCCAATTTGGTAGAGGTTTTAATGTTTTATATAGTGCTTGGAAAAAAACTACTACCAGCTTTCGATATGAATTTGTCCGGGTTCTTTTTTAGTATGTTCCACAAAGCCTTCGCTATTCAAAACCGTTTTCATAGCTTCTACCATTCGAGGGTTTCCACAAAGGAAAATGTGAGTATTTTCTGGCTTCAATTCAGAACCAAAAGCTTTGTCAATTATTTTATCAGACCAAATATCTTGTACAAATTTAGTAAGTCCATTCCATTTAGCTGCTTCTTTTTGTGGCTCTAAAATAGTAGGCAGATATTTTAATTTGCTGGTCAAACTCTCGAGCAATACCAATTCAGAAGAGTAACCCAAATCCCATGAGTTAGCAGCTCCATGCAAAACAGCTATTTTTCCGGTACGTGTACCTAGCGCATCGGAGCGAAGCATACTCATGTAAGGTGCTACACCTGTGCCAGTTGCAACAAGTACTACGTTTTGGTCAGGAGCAACTTGGTCGAGGGTAAACATTCCCACTGCTTTTTTGCCCAGTTCAATTTTATCGCCAATGTTAAGCGCAAACAAACGAGGGGTTAAAGCACCCGAACGCACCAACGTAATATAAAATTCAATAAACTCATTGTTTTTAGACGATGAGGCGATTGAATAAACCCGTTTGATTAATTTATCAGGTTCTACCTCTTCGGCATCAGGCGCAGAGCCTTCTACTCTAGGAGCCGAACCGGGCAAGCCAAGCGCGGCAAATTGTCCTGCACTAAATTGTGGCAAGTCCCAACCATCGGGAGCTATTCTAAAAATTTTCATGGTCGGCGACACTTGCATTATATGTGTTACTACTGCATTCATGTAAAATATATTTTTGAGTTATAAAATAGTTTTCTTTATTATTAGATTTTTTTTTGCTTTTAACGTAAATTACTGGTAATAAATATATTGTTATGTTTTACGAATTAACTCTATTTTTTTGCAAATATCTTAAATTTAAAATAATTACACAACTATTTGTAAGAGTTATTTTTCATTTTTAAAATTTAGTTCCGAAAAAACCGATACTTGCATTGTCCAAATTTTTTAATCTATTTAATTTTTTATCTTTTCGCAATCAAAATAAATTTCTCAAAAAAATAGAAAAAAAAAGCTCTTATTACTACTATTTCTAACTTTTTTAAATACAAAAACGAATAAAATAATATTTTTGTGAAAATTTTAACAAAAATATTATTTTTTTTTAATCCCTCAAAACACCTAAAAAAGCAAGAGTTTCGATGAAATTTAGTGTTATAAAGCAATAATTACAAAACAGTTTATTTACTGATAACTAAGTACTTAATTCTAAAAACTTATATAATATGAATACATTGTATCGCTTTGATTAAAAAAATATAAATCGTTTTAGAAGCAGCCAAAAAGCAAATGCAAAAAAAAAAAGATAGCAAATGCTTATATTTAAAGCATTTTTATTTGTTTTAAAAAAGAATTATTATATATTTGCAATAAAATAGTTAATAATATTAACCTTTAAAAAAGTTTTCTATGAACAAAGCACAACTTATCGATGCAATTGCAGTCGAAGCCGAATTGTCAAAAGCTGATGCAAGAAAAGCCCTCGATGCATTTATTAAAACAACTTCAGAGTCGTTAAAAACCGGAGATAGAGTAGCTCTTGTAGGATTTGGCTCTTTTTCAGTTACAAAAAGAGATGCTCGTACAGGAAGAAACCCACAATCAGGTAAAGAAATTCAGATTCCTTCTAAAAATGTAGTAAAATTTAAACCAGGAAGCGATCTTACTGATTCTGTTCAATAATTTTTTTAGAGAACCTTATGGCTTAGCCTTCTGAATTCTCTATATATAAAACACATAAGCCTCTAATGTTTATTGCATTAGAGGTTTTTCTATTTTGTGTATTTTAATTAAGTATTTCAAATAAGCACCCGTGCTTTTTTTTATTGGAGCAAACCTTTTTGTAATCAAATAAATTTTAAGTACTTGGCAAAATAAAATATACAATTTATTTTGTCTTAGTGTTTCCAACTTTACATTTTTGGGCATATACTCAATTTTGATACTTCACTTATTAGGAAATTTGAAGAAAAATCAATAGTATTGCACTTTAAATAAAATGAATTTAAAATAAACACCTGTGCTATTTTTAATAAGGAAAAAATAATTGTTTTTCATTAATTCACAATCTATTATATGAATTACAATAGAATTTGTCCATGTTTGCAAATTGAAGAAACTTAGCACAAAAAAAAGGTTTTTATTCAATATCTGTAGTAAACCAAATCTAATTGTATGTTTTATTTTGCTTGGTATTTAAAGTATATTTGATTACAAAAAAATACTTTCAGTAAAACAGTACTGACGCTTAAAACAAGTTACGTTGATTATTTTATAAAAAAAGAACACAGCCACATGTTGAAAGGAATAAGTTTAGGAATAGGAATAACGTTGGGATTTTTGATTGTAGTTATTAGCCTAATAGCTCTTTACTTTTTGATTGCTTTTTTGTATAAATACTCTATGCAGCGCGATTTTTCGGTCGAACTGTTTCGTATTTATCACACTGAACTTATGCGACAAGAACGGTTTGAAGAAATTGGTGAAGTGAACAAAATTATTGCTAGTTTTGAAAAAAACGAACGCCCAAAAGAATTGCTACAAAAATACAAAGTAGATGTGGACAGCTATTTTTACTGGGAGCCTACATACGATGGCGGTGAGCGTCTGGTTTTTAGGCACGATAAAAGAATTATAAAAAAACAAGCTTTTCTTCATAGCCCAAAGCCAAATCGTTAACTTTTAATTAGGAATTAGGAGTTAGGAATTATTCACTCGTAATTATTGATTTTTTAAATTCCTAACTCCTTATTTCTACTATTATAAAGCACCAATATTTCCTTTATCTTTGGCTTTGCCTTTAGCAGGAGAATCTTTTCTCAAATTAAAATTTCCTTGAGGAGCATCTACAAAATAAGGATTTGAGCCAATAATGTTCGTTCCATTGTCAGCAATGCCAAACTTTGCAGGATTTTCTTGAATAAGACAATGTGAAAATGAAGGCATGCTTTCGCCATTGAAAAAGAAGCTGTTAGAATTGTTCCAAATAATTGTATTTTCGATATTTGGGCTGGAATTTGTGTTACATTCTATTCCATATTCATTTTCGGTTATGGTGTTGTTTTTAATAGTTGGAGCCGAATTCTGTTTGCAATTGATGCCTGACCAGCTATTGGTAATAATGCAATTACTGATAGTAGGACTTGATTTGTAGCACGATACGGCACCCGTAGCATTGTCGTCGCTTACTATGCTTCGTATGTAGTACGAATATTCTATTTTGCAATATGACAGCACACTCGAGTTCGTTTTGTCAGCTATTTGAATTACTCCCCAGTTGCCATAAGACTCTTTGCGAGTGAAAGTTATTTCAGAGCCTTTTTTGCCTTTCGCTATCAAAGTACCATTTATACGCAAAAATCCTATACTAAAATCACTTGCGGGGTAGTCTCTTTGGTCGGTACCTGTTTTAAATTTAACAACTACTCCGGGCTTTATTTTTAACGTTTTTCCTATTTCAACAATAGCTTCACCTTCAATAATATAAGGTGAGCCAGACTTTTTCCACGTTCCTGAAACGTATTCACGATTTTTAATTATCGTTTGTGCATTGCTTATTTGAAAAATAAACAAAGCAGCTATCAAAAGAGTTAGTTTATTCATAGCATTATTGTTTAAGAGAGATAATTATGAATTATGAATTATGAAT
>DZBP01000246.1 GCA_022729915.1 Draconibacterium orientale
ATATTCGCGAAATGCTTATTCAACACATATTAACAGCAGAAATTTTTGATACTGTATTTGGCGATAGTCATTTCCACAGAGAAAATAATATAGCACGAGAATTAGAAATAGTTGTGAATACTTTTTTTACCGGAGCAGTCCGTCGTGATATGCTTGCAAGTATAGATAGTTATTACAAAATAATAAAGCGTGAAGCCGCAAACATTGAAAGCTACCACGAAAAGCAAAAATTCCTCAAAGTTGTTTACGAAAATTTTTATAAAGCATACAATCCCAAAGGTGCTGATAAACTTGGAGTAATATACACACCTAATGAAATTGTTAAATTTATGGTAGAAAGTACAGACTATTTACTCGAAAAACATTTTGGTAAAAACCTTGCTGATAAAAACGTACAAATACTCGACCCTGCAACCGGCACTGGCACTTTTATAACTGATATAATTGAATTTATCCCCGAACAGTATCTCGAAAATAAATATAAAAATGAAATTCATTGCAACGAATTAGCTATTTTGCCTTATTACATTGCAAACCTAAATATTGAATATACCTATCAACAAAAAATGAAAAACTATGAGCAGTTTGAGAATATTGTTTTTGTAGATACACTCGACAACTTGGGTTTCGGATATGCAGGAAAACAAACAAAAACCAAATTATTTGCTGTTAGTGCCGAAAACTTGGACAGAATTATAAAACAAAATGAGAATAAAATATCAGTAATTATTGGAAATCCACCATATAATGCAAATCAGCAAAATGAAAATGATAATAACAAAAATCGTGCATACAAAGAAATAGATAAACGTATAAAGGAAACTTATATTTATCATAGCAACGCCCAAAAATCAAAAGTTTACGATATGTATGCCCGTTTTTATCGTTGGGCAACCGATAGAATAAATGGAAACGGCATTGTGGCGTTCATTACGAACCGCTCATTTATTGACAGCCGAACCTTTGACGGTTTTCGTAAAAGTATATCACAAGAATTTGATTATGCGTATATTGTGGACTTGCACGGCGATATTCGTGCAAATAGCAATCAAGCAAAAGCAAATGTTTTTAACATTATGACTGGTGTCGCAATTGCTTTTTTCATTCGTAAAGCAAATGCCGATACAAAATACATCAAATATTATTCGGTTGATTATGAAACGGCAAAAGAAAAATTAGAATTTTTACAAACAACACCTTTGCGAACAATTCCATTTGAAAATATTCAAGCCGATAAAAATAACAATTGGATAAACATAGCGGATAATGATTTTGAAAAATTAATTCCTGTTGCAAAAAAAGCGAATAAAAATGAGGAGACAATTTTTAATTTATTTACAAATGGTTTTGTAACGAACAGAGATGAATGGGTAATTGATTTTTCAGAAACACAATTACATGGAAAAATAAAATTCTTTATTGAAACATACAACCATGATGTGAAAAAAATTTCAGACAAGAAAAAAATAACTGAAATAAATGATTTTTTAAACTATGATATTAAGTGGAGTGAAGCATTAAAGAATAATTTATTGAGAAATAAAAAATTAAAATTTGTAAAAAAGTCGTTTTCATTAATAGCTTACCGACCATTTATAAAAAAAGTTTACTATACCGAAAAAAAACTTAGTGATAGATTAACAAAAAATCATTATTCTTTGTTTGGAACAGAACTTAACGAAGATAATAAAGTGATTTTATACTCTTTTGGGAAGCGTGGAGATTTTTCGAGCTTAGCTACTAAATACTTACCTAGTCTTGATATTTTTATTCCTAATGCAACTCATTGCCTGGGGTTGTTTCGTTTTGACAAAAAAGGAAAAAAAATAGATAATTTAACAGATTGGGGATTAACCCAATTTACAGAACATTATAAAGATGAAACAATTACCAAAGAAGATGTTTTTTCTTATACTTATGCAGTTTTCCACAATCCGGAATATACCAAAAAATATGAATTAAATTTAAAACGAGAATTTCCAAGAATACCATTTTACCTCGATTTTTGGAAATGGAGCAAGTGGGGCAAAGAATTAATGGATTTGCATATTGGTTACGAAAACGCAGAACCTTTTGAGTTAAAAGTTAAAAGTGAAGAGTTAAAAGTTAATCCGAAGCCCAAACTAAAAGCTATACCGGAAGACTGCGAAATTATTTTAGATGAAAATACAAGTATATCAGGTATTCCAAAATCTGCGTGGGAATATAAATTTGGTAATCGCAGTGCCTTACATTGGATAGTGGACCAATACAAAGAAAAAACAATTGATGATAAAACAATTGCAGAAAAGTTTAATACATATAAATTTGCAGATTATAAAGAAATTGTAATTGACTTAATAAAGCGAATAACAACGGTTTCGGTAAAAACAATGGAAATTGTAAATCAGATGGAACAAACGCCGCTCGGCGTAGTTTAGCGTTAGCGTAAAACGCCGATAAATTTCAGAAAGATTGTATCTTCCTTTGCGCCGTGCGCAAACACCGGCAGGAAAATTGCGCTGTCGCGCGGCTTTACAAACTGCAAGAATAACAGGTCGATTTGCAAACGTTGCTTAGCGAAGTAGATTGTATTGTGAAGTTAAGATACTAAAAGCCGGCAACAACGGCTGTTATTTTTCGTTAGCGGTTGTCAAAACAAAACGACAAAATACAGATTAATTGATACTTATACAACTTGAAGAATCTAAGCTTAAACAAAATCAAAAAAAATGAATTTACGAAATATTTTTGTAACTTTGTTTAACTAAATAAAATGAAATAATATGCAAACAATAACAATTTCAATTCCACAAACATTAAGTGATAGATATTTGGATATTAATTATCTACAAAACTTAATGTTGCAAAATTTTGTCATCGCAGAATATCAGCGTGGAAATTTATCAATACGTGATGCCTCGACAATACTTGAAATACCTTATAACGAATTTATAGATTTATTAGGTAAATATCATTTATCATTTATAAATGCTGACAAATCAGAAATAGCAGATAATTATAATAAATTTCATTCATTTTATCAATTAAATAGATGATTGTAGTTTCAAATACAAGTCCGTTGATAGCACTTTCACGAATTGGCAGATTAGATATACTCAAAAAACTATTTGGAAAAATTACGATTACACCGGAAGTTTTATCAGAAGTATTGCCAAAAGATAAAAACAGTGATTATGAACATATTGACAATGCAATTAATGATTTTATAAATGTTCAATCAACAACAAACGATTATCCATTTAAACGAACCATTGATAAAGGAGAGAGAAGTGTTTTAAATCTTGCACATGAATTAAATGCAGATATTTTGATTATTGATGACAGAAAAGCAAGGAATGAAGCAGTTGAAATGAAAATTAAAGCATTTTTGGCATATACAACAGATATTTTAAAACAGGCTGAAAATGATAAAATTATCACTTCGTATAAAGAAATACAGATAGAGTTAAAACAAAAAAATATTTATTTACCTGATTTAGAATAAAATAATGATAACTAAAACCGCAAACAAACAATATGCGATAATTGCGGGCTTTTGTGGGCTGAAACATTGTGCAACAAAGAAATTATGTACAAATTGACTGATAAGAGACGCCGCTCGACGTATTTTAGCGTTAGAGTAAAACGCCGTTGGATTTCTGAAAGATTGTATCTTCCGTTGCGCCGTGCGAAAACACCGGCAGGTAAGTTGCGCTATCGCGCGGCTTTACAAAACTGCAAGAATAACAGGTCGATTTGCAAACTTTGCCAAACCGGCTTTATCTTTCAGGCGGTTTGTAATGTCGCTCTATAGCACAATGTTTTGTAGTGCAATCATTTATGTTCTGATTGCTTCGCAAAGATAGTTAAATTGCAAAAGCAAAAAAAATTCATCAAGGAGGTAATTTAATTACCATCGAAGGTCCGCGCTTTTCTACCAAGTTAGAATCCAATACTTACAGATCTTGGGGTATGTCCATTATTGGCATGACTGCATCTCCAGAAGCTTTTCTGGCACGTGAAGCTGAAATGTGCTATTCAACCATGGCACATGTGACTGATTATGATGTCTGGCATACAAGCGAGCTACCTGTTAATGTTGATACGG
>DZBP01000247.1 GCA_022729915.1 Draconibacterium orientale
TTTTCTTGTGATTAGTTCTTTTGAGTGTTTAGTAGCGATGCGGTAGGCGGCGATTAAAGGGTGCGAAGTGCAGCCCGTTAGGGCTGCTGCTCGCACACTTTAATCGCCGCCGATGAGTGTGAGGGGCACTTGCAAATTTAGTTGTTAATTAAAGTAATCTTCAGTTGCTTCATCTTTTAGCGAACCGTGATAACCTGTAATTTTTGGAGCTGGGTCTTCCGCATGGTCAGCCTTTAAAGAGTTTAGTAGTTGATTTGCCATGAAGTTTTTTAGAGATGTTATAAATTCATCAAGGTCGTTGTTGGCTTTTTTAACACGCTCTTCGTCAATGATTTTTTTGGCTGATATCTGTAAAATTACGTGTCTGGTCCAATTTAGTTTTTTTTGATTGTGATTGAATTTTGATTGTGTTTTCATTTTTTTTTTAATTAAGTGAATTTTTAAACTATATATAGATTGACTTGATTTTAGAAGTCGGCGGGGGTTTTTTTTTATACACATGGGATGACGATTTATTGGTTTAATACTGCCGTTTTGCCAAGCGATTCCAACTTATAGAACGGTCTGCAACATAGTCGGTCAGGTTTGTTTGTTTTATAAAATCGGCAAAAATCTCTTTAATTGAATTGGTTGAACTGTCATTTAAGCCTCTTATCTCGCTGTCCAAAAGATAGAGTTTTTTGGCGAAAATTTTGTCAGTTTTGTTATTACCTGTCTCATTCGGCAGATAGTATGGTTTGATGTATGTGTCTTCGAGGTTTAAGAGTTCTAAGGGCTTCATTCGGGTTATGTTAGACTTGCCATCGTTTATAACAAATCTAAAAAAGTGATTGGCGTAACCTTCAAAAACATCTTTTAAAAAGGCTGCACTGTCTAAATTCATAAACTGAATTCTGTTTAATTCGCCTGTGTTTTGGTTTAAAAAGTGAGTACCATTGCCTTTGATACTGATTTCTAAACGCCATACATTTTTTGTGATGTCAAGCCCATTTAGTACCCATGATTTACGTATATATGGCTTATCTTGGACTTGCATTAATTCGATTGACTTATTATATAAATAAACTGATACATCGCTTGTTTTGCTTCCGAATTTGAGATACTGATAGCTATTCTCCTGTTTTTGTTCGCCTATAACTGTAAACTTGCCACGCCCTTGCTTTAAAAATTTGTTTGTCAAAAAATGACGTATAAATGCCTCTGGGTGTAGCTTGTTAGTAAAGTAATTCAAATCAACTGCAATGTCAACTCGTGTAATTGATTTATAAATGATGTTCGATGCGGTCAAAAATTTACTGAATTCATCAATTGCTGAATTAACGTATAATTGCCTATTTTTTAGTTTGACTATGACTGCATCGGATGGTATTATAGGGCTAGTTGGGTGCATTGTGATAGTAGCGTATTCTTCATCCTTTTTATAAACTTCAATGATTTTTTTGAATTGCTTAGTTTGATAGTTTTGATTCCTGTACGTATAATTTTTTGCCTCAATAAGGTCGTTTGTAGTGCCGTAAATTTGTAACCAGTCAATCATCACGTTTTGCATAATTATTTGATTTTTAAATTATTGCGATTTGAATTTTAAAGTAAAAAAAGATGCTTCCCACTGTAAAAAAACAGCAGAAAGCATCTTATATCGTCACCCCCGGATTATTGTTAGCGCACCCTCAAATCCCCATAAGAGGGGAACGGTTATCATTGCCGGGGGGATTATCATAATTTTGAACGTTTTTTTGGGTTGTAATTCACTTGCAAATAAACTAATGTAAATTTAGTCTCGCAATAGCAAAAACATGTTTTAAAACACAAATAGCAGCTTTTTAGCTGCTATTTGGACAATTTTTGAAGCGTTACAACTACTATAAAGAAGTTACAGCCATTGATGAGTTGCCAACTATTGAACCATCTGCACGAATGAATGATAAATATGCATACACAGTGCCACCCCCTGACCAATCGCCTAGTAGTTCTAGTACGCAGTCACCTGTTGCGCGGTCTTCTTCTGCTGAGGATGTGCCCACTACTTCGCCATCGGGTTTAACTGCCAAGATGTAGGCTTTGTCGGTGGGCATTTGATAGTTACCTACAGGGAGTGAACTATATCTAATTGACAACTCTCCACCCGGACTTAATTCTGCTGATAAAATAGGAGTATCCCCTAATTTGCCTGAGCTTAAAATTAAATTTGCTGGAACAAAAACGCCTGCGCCTGTGAATGCTTCTTTGCTGCGTTGGCAAAAAGCATTGTAACCTGACATTTTTGCTGCGAATCTGTCATTTAGTGGTTTTACAATGGTTGTCAAACATGCAGCTGCTAAAATTGAGATGTTACTGAATCTCGTTCTGTTTTCAATTTGTCCTGCGGTTTTGGGGTTTAATACACTGATTGGCAGTGAGCGCATGGTCTCAATTCCCTTCCATGAACTGCCTACTACATTGCCGACTTTACCTACAAAGCCGCCTAAGATACCTCGATTAATCCTTGCCATAATTTTTGTTTTTTTTGATGATTGTTTTTTATGAAATCCTGTATAATTATGCACAAATATACAACTTTTTTTGCATAATTGTACTATTTTTTTAAATAAATAATTGCACCCTTACCTGATTTTTTTACTATAATATTATTAATCAGTCCATTAGGTGCTCTTAAGATACCAAAATTTAATGCGCTTTTTTTTTGCTCGTCCGTTAAATAGTAGGTTGATGACTTTACGCTCCGATGACCTAAAGCAGATGCCACATAATCGATTTCGCCGACTGCTGTAAAAACTTCTTGGGCCCTTTGCTTTCTCGCCGAATGTGTTACACTGTTATTTTTGCCTGCGCCATTGAAATATACTAATCCAAAACGGATGTATAATCGGTTAAAGAAGCCTCTACTATATGAGTTGATTTTTGTGTGTAGTCCTTTTTTGTAATCCTGCCAAAATTCTAAATCGGATGATAAGTTGACGATTAATGGCTTTGAACCTTTACTCTGATGGATTAGTACTGAATTCGAATTAGTGATGTGTTCGGGTTTAATTCGTAATAAATCGCTAATTCTGCAACCGCTGTCAAAATGCAACTTAACGAACGCCGTAATGGTCTTTGATACGCCTTCGGCTGTCATTTGGCCTATCTTCAGTTGGATGTAATCTTGAGTAAACATTTGTTATTTGTTATTTGTGTATTTATTTTTTTTGCTACCTCGCAGCTATTTAAACGCAAATGTAGTCATTTAATCCAATTAATAGTAGAATGCTTATAATTATGAGCGTTTGTTGCCCTGGGTGTCCTCGTTTGATGGTTGTAAATCGTTAACTCGTATAAAGTTATAATCGTGCTGCTGCGGTCGCAAAACTTTTTGATAAACTGAACGGTCGAAGCAATTACCTGCTTGGTACGGTGTCAAGTCATAAATTGTTGTAAAAAATCGATTTTTTTTCGGTCGGATAATGACGCTGCTTTTTTGTGTCAAAAGTCAAGTCGCAAAGTCATGCGATGCAGTCAGTCGAACCGCTGCGCATTTTTTGTAAAATTTAACGTCAAACAGTTATCAAACGTTAAAAATCAATGCTAAAAACTGTTGATTTTTTGCCTTATTCCAGGAATAACGGTTTTTATGGGTTTTTGCGGTCATAGTCAACACTTTAAGGGGTTTTCCGTGAAATTACAGCCGCCGTTTTACTTAACGGCTAATTTCATGCGCTGCGTTTTAGGCGCAGCGTATTTTTTTGGCTTTTTTTAACATTTGCCCCGTAAGGGCAAATGTTAAAAAAAGGTAAAAAAAACGCAAAACATCTTTTGGCGACATATAAATATCATCCCTGTCAATCAATTAATGCCTTGCCTGTCATTAACAGTTTTTAGCCTTGTGGTCAAAATGATTGATGTTAAGAGGACAACCACCCAACCGCCGAAGGCGGAAAAACAACGCCCGGGGGTACTCCCCCGACCGCACCGCCAGAGGGGGCGGGGGTGCAGGGGGCAGCCCCCGAACCCCTGCCCGATGTGGCTGCTCCATAGGCTTGTGGCGTAAAGTTTACGCCGAAGGCGTGCCACAAGCCTATGGAGCACTG
>DZBP01000248.1 GCA_022729915.1 Draconibacterium orientale
AAAACTTACTTGAGGCGTTTTACCGTTTGCCTTTTTATTAATGGTTAATGTTTAAAAATAAATAATTAAAATTCAATAATCTATAAATCAATAATTTAAAAATACAATTTAATTATAGGTACAACATAAGTACAACAAATGAGTTTTTTTCAAAACGTGTGTAAATTGTTTGTTTTTGGTGGTTAAAAATAGAGATTTATAGATATTGGAAGGATAAGTAAAACAAAAGGTTTTATGTTTTTATAAATACAAAAATAATAAATCTTTTTATTTTATTATCTCTTCAAATATAGATTAACGAAAGTGTATTGTATTGATTGAATTGTAACTATGCCTTTTAAACACCAGTGCTCTTTTAATTGGAACAAACATTTTTGTAATCAAATAAATTATAAGCACTTAGTAAAATAAAATATACAATTTAATTTGGTTCACTGCTTATATACTCAAAGCTAATTTATTCTTAAAACTTTTGAAAATCAAACAAACAACCAATTTACTGGTTTGTATTGAAAAAAAAAAGACGCTCAAAAGTAAAACTTTGAAGCGTCCGGCATTTGTATAAATAAAGGTAAAGATTGGTTTTGTCTTTTAAAATATAATTTTTATAACTTATTTTACGTATTCGGCAAGCAGTTTTTTCATTTTTTGAACGATTTCTTTGCTACTTTCATACTCTGCAATGTTTTCATTTTCAGCTTTATCTGTTTTGTGATTGTAAAGCATTCTACCTTCTACTTCGCCTTTTTCGTTGTACCACTCGGTATATCGGTAGTCGTGAGTTTTTACTGACCAGCCATTGTCCATTTTAGAGCAAGCCGATTGGCGTACTTCAAATTCCGGTTTTTGTAGTATAGGCAAAAGGCTTTTCCCTTCTAAATGAGAGGGTTGCTTTTGATTTGTTAAATCGCAAAGTGTAGGATAAATATCTAAAAGTTCTACCAATGAGTTGGAAACTTGTCCGCCTTTTACATCGGGCGACTTTACTATACATGTAGTATTCAGCGCATTGTTAAAATTAGAATGTTTCACCCAAAGCGTGTGCTCGCCTAAGTTCCAACCATGGTCGCCAATTAAAACTACTACCGTATTGTCGGCAATTTTGAGCGTTTCGAGCGTATTTAAAACTTCGCCCACCATGGCATCGGCGTAACTTACACAGGCATAATAAGCTCTGATAAGTTCTTTGGCTTTTTCCTCAGACATGGGATCTTGTTTCTTCGGAATGTCTTTGTAGGCTCTCAATTCATACCAATTGTGCATAGCTTGCGAAGGAACATTTTTGGGCTGATAAAAATTATCCGGCATTTTTATGTTTTCCAAAGGATACATATCAAAATACTTTTTGGGTGCATTGAATGGAAGATGCGGCTTTACAAAACCTACTGTCAAAAAAAACGGTTTGTCTTGTTTTGCGTAGTTTGTCATTTTTTCTATGGCTTTTTTTGCCAAAATGCCATCGAAATAGTCGTAATCGCTTACGTTTGCCACTTCATACGAGTTTCCGGTTTGTTCGGTTCTGCAAAGTTCTATGTTTTCTTCCAACAAATAATCACGCCAGCCATCGGGGTGTTCGGCTTTGGTTTGCCCCATGGTTGGGTGCCAATGCTTGTCTGTCCACGATTCTACTTTATCTTTTGGGTGGTGAAACACTTTCCCCAAACCAGCAGTGATGTAACCATTTTGTTTGAAAAATTGCGGTAAAACGATGGCATCATTCGCATCACTTTCTACGCTGGTTTCATTGGAAGTAAAACGGGTGTTATTTGGGCGCAAACCGCTCAAAAAACTCGCCCTTGAAGGTCCCGAAACCGGATAATTTGCAAATGCGTTGGTAAAAACAGTTCCTTGGCTTGCAAGTTTGTCGATATTGGGCGTTTTTACCACCGTATTTCCGTAGCAACCCAACAAAGGTCGCAAATCATCGACCACAATAAAGAGTACATTCTTTTTTTGCTCTTGCGCAAAACTTTGTTCAGCCATTAGCAAGCTACTTGCTAAAAGACTTGCAGTTAAAAGCTCTTTTTTCATAAAATCTATTTTTGTGTTATAAATTATTTTTGTACTACTTAGCAGCTCTAAATACTTGATAGTCTTTTGTTTCTCGCAGAGTTTCGCAAAGTTCTACGCAGAGTTTCGCAAAGTTCTACGCAGAGTTTCGCAAAGTTACCATGTTAATTATAAATTCTTTGCGAAACTTTGCGGTTTAATCTGGGAAACTTTGCGGGAAATTAAGTTGCTGATAATAAAAGAGTTATCTTACCTAAATAGTTACATATTTTCTTAAAAATATTACTTTTTAAATCATTAGTATTGATTTTTATGCCTATAATCACCAAAACGATATTTAACGGTTCGTTTGAACGGAATTTGAGTTCCATCGGTATTTTCGAGCCAGTCGAAAAGCTGATTGGCTAAATTCTGTACAATTTCTTGTTTGTCGGCATCTTCTATTAAATTATACATTTCGTTGGGGTCGTTTTGAATATCGTAGAGTTCATTTCTGTCCCAAATACCCATGTATTTAATGTATTTGTATTTTTCGGTACGAACGCCAAAAACAGTCGGAGTCATCGGAAAGTCGTATTCCCAATAATATTCGTAAAAAATTTTGTCGCGCCAAGCAATGTTTTCGTTCTTTAAAATTGGCAAAACGGAATAGCCTACCATCTGTTTTGGCTTTTCTATTCCTGCGAGTTCCAAAATTGTGGGCGCAATATCCACATTTTGAACCATTTTATCAATTACTTTTCCTCCATCGAAAAGTGTTGGACATTGCATAAGTAAAGGCACTTTTGCCGATTCTTCGTAAAAATGTCGTTTGTCTATCAAACCATGTTCGCCCCAACTAAAACCGTTGTCGCCCATGTAAATAACCAATGTATTTTCGTACAATCCATTTTCTTTTAAGTAATTCATCAGCTCGCCAATGCTTTCGTCCACAGCCAAAAGAGTTTCACAATAGGCTTCTATCATTTCATCAAACCCTTTGTTTTCGTGGTACATATAATCTACACCGTGCCAACTAATTCGTTGTTGTTTAACCCATTCAGGCCATTTAAGTTTTTGATATTCGCCGTTTTTTGTTTGCTCAAAAGTAATGGGTAAATCTATTTTTTTACCTTTGTATTTTCCTTTGTGTCGTTTGGCTGGCATAAACTCGGCATGAGCTGCTTTGTGTGATAAATAAAGAAAGAAAGGTTTTTCTTTATCAGTCTTATCTAGCCAATCGATGGCATGCTCAGTAAGTAAATCGGTAATGTAAGTAGAGTCGGAATATTGGAAATGTTTGCCGTTGATATTCAATTCCGGATTGTAATAAACTCCCTGACCTTTGAAGCTTTCCCAGTGGTTAAATCCTTTTTTGGGGTCGTCGCCTTCATCGCCCATGTGCCATTTGCCCAAAAATGCCGTTTGATAACCTGTTTTTTGTAAATATTCGGGAAAATACGTCAAATTGCCCGGGTCAGAAGCCACATTATCTACAATTTTGTGTGTGTGCGAATACAAACCTGTCAAAATAGAAGCCCTACTTGGCGAACAAAGCGAGGTAGTAACAAAAGCATTGGTAAAATGCGCACCTTCTTGCGCCATTTTGTCCATATTCGGCGTTTCGAGCCACGAAACTTTTTGGGTAAAGCCCATAAAATCGTGCCTATGGTCGTCGGTGAGTATGAAAATAACATTGCGTGGTTTTTCTTTATTCATTGACTCAAAATGAGTATTTTTTTGAGCCTTTGTGTGAGTGCTCAATAAAATTCCTGCCGAAAGTGTAGCATATTTTAAATAGTTCATGGCACTTGTTTTTAAGAAAAAAATTTCCCGCAAAACTAGCGGGAAATTTAAACAATTCAATTCAATTAAAATTTACATGAAAGTGAAGCTTAAAAAATAAGCTTTATTGAATAATAATTTTAATTTGAAGAAAATCAAACATTTTGGGCGGGTTCAATTTCAAATCAAAGAAAAATAATTATTACAATTTCTTTATTTACAGTCAATTATACTTTAAACGGTTACAATTTGAGCTTTTATTTTTATGTAAGTGCTTTGTAATTAAAACTTTG
>DZBP01000249.1 GCA_022729915.1 Draconibacterium orientale
AATATGTTGTTTGATTAAAAATTAAAAATTAAAAATTAAAAATTAAAAATTAAAATTTAAAATTTAAAATTTAAAATTTAAAATTTTAAAATTTAAAAATTTCAAAGCAAATGAAAATTAATATCGAAACATACGAGCTTTATGTGATTGACTACCTCGAAGGAGCACTTTCGGAGGAGTTAAAAGCAGCGTTTGATGTTTTTTTAGATTTGCACCCCGAAATAAAAGACGAATTAAGCGAAATTGCAACATTAGAACTTGAAGCTAATTTAGAGATAAACATTGATAAAAAACTAATTGAGAGGGATTTATTTTCTGACGAAAATATTGAAATCCACTTTGAAGATTTGTGTATCGATTCGATAGAAAATCAGCTTTCTAAAATAGAGAAACTTAAATTTGAGGCTTTTTTGGATAAAAACCATTCTAAGAAAACTGTTTTTGAACAATTTCAAAAAACAATTTTATCCAAAAAAAATAATCTCAAAAGCGAAGATTTTAAGTTTTTATTGAAGCAACTTATTTTAGATGAGCAGGCATTTGCCGAAGAACTTTCTATTGCACATTTAGAAGGAGACTTAACTAAAAATGAATGCCAACTTTTTGAAGAATTATTGATTACAAATGCTGATTTGTTGCAAAAAAGTAATTTGTACAAACATTTGAAATTGAAGCCTAATAAATTAATTTACTTTGATAAAAAACAAAATTTATATAAAAAGGAAAGTTTTCATTTTGTGTTTTCTCGTAAATTTGCTTTGGCTGCTTCTATTTTACTTTTTGCATTTTTATTATTGCCTAAAATAATGAAGTTTGATAACCGAATGGCTTCTAAAATTGGTGTATTTAATGAAAGTTTAACTTCGAAAGAAGCAATAAATAGAACAAATAATGAAATAGTTGCAATTTCAGAACAAATTGAAACGAAATATTTGAACAACACTATAACTAAAAAAAATATAAACAACAAAAAACAACCGTATGAAGATACAATCGAAAAAAAACAAATTGAAACGTTTGTAATGACTGAAAATAAAGAAACTTACCTTACTACCAATACGATAATACCAACTATTGAAATAGGAATTTCAATAAAAAGCGAGCAGTTTAAACAAAAAACAGATTCGCAGATTTTAGCAATTTCAGAACCAATAAATGAAAAGCAAAGCTCAAAAAATCAAATTCCTAAAATTAAATTTTGGAAAGCAGCTTCGTTTGCTGTTACAGTTTTCAGTAAAGCAACAGATTCTAACATTCTGCTTACCAGTGAATACGATGAAAATGGAAATTTGATGGCACTCGATATTGTTTCTGAAAAATTCAATTATTCTAAAAACTATAAAAGATAGATTCTAATAATTGAATATTATTTATTCAAAAAAAAATAATCAAATAAAATAATCACAACTCGGAGAAATTCGATAAAAAACGGTACTAATTATGAAAAAAGTAATTTTAACATTTGCATTAGCATTTACGATGTTTTCGATTAATGCACAGGAAGATAGCTCGAAAATAAACAAGGAGCAAAATTTGGAAATAGAACTCGAAAACCTCGAAGACGGTAAAGAAGAGTTTGAAAGTCAAATCAAAGAACTTAACAAGCAAATCATTTCAATGAAAATTGAGCTTCAATCGAATGAGGTTTCTGAAGAAAGAAAAAAAGAAATTGAGGCTCAAATTGCTGATTTAGAATTGCAAGTTGCAGCATTAGAAAATGGCATGGTTTCAATTGAAAAAGACGTAAAACGCATGCAAAGAGATGAAGAAAACAATCATCATGCTCCACGAAATGACAACGAAGATGGAGAAGACGACGACAATGACGACGACGACAATGATGACAACAATGATGAGTTTGATTTTGATTGGGACGATTTCGATTTTGATTTTTGGCACTTAAATAAAAAGAAAAAATTTAATGCGCATTGGGCTGGTTTTGAATTGGGATTAACCAATTTTTTAAATGCCGACAACGCTTTTGAATTGCCGTCAAATGGCTCATTCTTAGAGCTTGACCCCGTTAAATCTTGGAACTTTTCGCTCAACTTTTTAGAATTTAATATTCCACTTCACAAAAAATACTTTGGTTTAGTTACTGGAGTTGGATTCGATTGGAAATCATACACTTTGGAAAATAATGGTAGTTTAGTTTACGACGAATTGGGAAATATTGCTTTTAATGAAGCAGATTATACGTTGAGCCGCAATAAATTAAACGTGAATAGTTTTACTTTTCCTTTACTTGCCGAGCTTCAACTACCTTTGGGTAAGAAAGATAAGCGAGTAAGTTTTACTGGAGGTGTCATTGGAAGCATTCGAGTGTATTCAAAAACTTCGCAACAATGGGAAGATGGAAAAACCGATAATTTCTTTCAGCAAGAGGCTGATTATAACTTATCTACATTCAAATATGCTTATACTGCCAGAGTTGGCTTTGGAGGTTTTCAATTGTTTGCAAACTACGAAGTAACGCCGTTTTTTGAAAAAGGTAAAGGTCCCGAGGTTTATCCAATTACAATTGGTTTTAGGCTTTTAAATTTTTAACGATACTTTAAAACGGTAACTTTGCCAAAGTTTTGAACTTTGGCAAAGTTTTAATTATAAAGCAATTACATAAGATAACACTTTGGCACAATGATTTTTTTATTTTCTACAAGCCTAAACTCATAGCTATTAATTCGGCAATATCGTAATTTTTAACGGTATCTTCTTTTTCTTTCATTTTGATGCCATCGCTGAGCATTGTCATACAAAAAGGGCAAGCAGTTGCTATTATATCTGCCTTAGTATCAAGAGCTTCTTCTGTTCGTTCCAAAAAAACTTCTTTGTTTCCTTTTTCGGCTTCTTTAAACATTTGAGCACCACCCGCTCCGCAACACAATGCATTTTCTTTGTTGCGCGACATTTCAACTTTGTGTGATGGAATTTTTTGCAGCAAATTGCGTGGAGCATCAAAAACATCATTGCCACGTCCTAAGTAACATGGGTCGTGATAAGTGATTCGTTTGTCGCTAAAAATTGATTTGTCCATTTTCAGTTTTCCTTCGTCGGCTAATTTGCTTAAAAATTCGGTATGATGCACAAGTTGGTATTTTCCACCAAGTTCTGAATATTCGTTCTTTAAAATATTAAAACAATGCGGACAAATTGCTATAATTTTTTGAACTTCGTACGAATTTAAAATTTCGATGTTTTGAAATGCTTGCATTTGAAAAAGCATTTCATTTCCGGCTCTTTTGGCTGGGTCGCCGGTGCAACTTTCTTCTGTGCCAAGCACTGCATAGCTAATATTCAAATGGTTGAGTATTTTAGTAAATGCACGTGTTACTTTTTGGTAGCGTTTGTCAAAAGCACCAGCGCAACCTACCCAAAATAAGTATTCGGGTTTTTCGCCTTTTGCGAATAAATCTGCCATTACCGGAACATTCATCTTTTTCTTATAGTTTGGTTTACAGTTGAGATTTCTTTTTTTTGAAAGTTCAAATATACAAAAATAAATTATGTTTGCATAATAAATTTGTCTTTTTTTCAACAAAAAGCGAAAATGAATTATTTTTAGTGTTTTTATTTTGTTAATTCTCTAAACACATCTTCCAATTTTTTTTCTATTTTTTGCATTGAAAGTACTGTATTTGAGTTACTTACTGCCCAATTGAAAAGAGTTTCTCTTATGTCGGCTTGGCTTTGAACCAACCAAACTGAATCGTTGAGCTGCTTCATGTCTGTAATTGATTCAATTAGCAAAAGGTTTTCTTTTTCAATTTTTTTCCCAAATTCAATTTGAATAGTGATAGAATTATCTTGAGTTTGGTGTTGAATATGACTAACGCTATCTTGGGCTACAATTTTTCCTTTGTCGATAATAATCACTTTTTTGCAAATAGCTTCTACTTCTTGCATGATGTGAGTGGATAGCATAATGGTTTTTTCTTTTCCCAATTCTAAAATCAAATTTCTAATTTCTACTATTTGATTTGGGTCAAGTCCGGTAGTGGGTTCATCGAGAATGAGTACTTTGGGTTTGTGAATAATGGCTTGCGCCAATC
>DZBP01000250.1 GCA_022729915.1 Draconibacterium orientale
GCCAGTATTTTTTGAAAAACAGCTTACATAAGAGGTGATGTAGCCAGTATTTTTTTGCTAAATGACCAACCTACAGCTGCGGTAAGCCCATTTTTTTTGCAAAATGACCAACTTTGGAACATACACCTTGCCAAAGTTTTGGAACTTTGGCAATCTTACCTGTGTATTTTTATTGAAAACAATTCTTTAAAGCCATCATTTCTCAAAAAAATAAGAGCACCTAATTTTTAAACAACGAATCGTTATTTTTTTTGGTAAAAAAATAAAAAAATAAAAAAAAAAGAATATCTTTGTCTTTTCAATTTGAATAAAAAAAGCAATTGTATAAAAGAAAAAAACGAGTGATAAAATGAAACTTAGAATCTTTCTATTTTTTCTACTTAGTCAGGTATTACAAATTAATATAGCGTTAGCCACTTTACCCGAAGAAAAAGTAAGCTTAAGCGATGCCGTATTATATTACGAAGATACTACCGGCACTTTACAAATAATGGATATTGTATTCTTTAAAAATACAGATTTTAACAAATACAATAAAGATACAAAGTTACAAAAAGACAAAATCTACTGGGCAAAGCTCACACTCAAAAATCAATCGGAATTTGCAATTGATAAAATTCTTGTTATTGGTAAAAAAAGACATTCCGATTTTGCCGAATTATATGTTTTTAACAACGGCAATCAAATAAAATATGCTAAAAGCGGTTACTTTTTGCAAAAAAACCAAAAAGATATTAAAACCGAAATTGGTAGCAAATTTAAAATACATTTAAAAGCGCATCAAGAATACCAAATTTATTTACGTATTCAAAATATTTCTGGCTACCAACCTGCTTTTGATTTAAAATTAATTGAAGAGGTAGATTTTTATAGTGAGGTATCCATTCGCAATTTAGTATTTGGTTTTATTGTGGGTATTCTTTGGATAATGTTGTTTTACAATTTGTTAGTTTATGTTTACAATCGTGATTTAGTTTATATTTACTATTCGCTCTATGTTTTGGGAATGATATTCAACATCATTTCAACGCGCGGTCTTTTTATTGAATATGTAGTGCCACAATTTCCCAAAGCCGACCCCTTTGTATTTATTGTTGCAACAGGTTTAGCTACTGCATCTTATTTCCAATTCTTACGACTCTTTTTGAATACCAAAATAGATATGCCCAAGTGGAACAAAACCTTGCTGGGTATTATTTGGGTTAACATAATTACCACTATATATTTAGTTATTGAATTGTTGCTAGGTTTTGATGTACTTTTGTCAATCAATATCAGTAATTTACTCAATTTAGCAGTGTTGCTCATCGGTTTAGTTTTTGTAATTTATCTGTTAAAACATCGAAGCTCATTAGCATTGTTTTTTATGATAGGAACCGGCTTTTTGGTTGTAGGTACAGTTTCTAGTTTGGTATTTATTATTGGAAAAATAGACATTGGAATAAATCCTACTCATTTGATGAATGCTGGAATTGTAGGTCAAATTTTGTTCTTTTCATTAGGCTTAGGCTTTAAAATAAACCTTATAGAAAAAGCAAAAGTGAAAATGCAAGACGACCTGATAGAACAACTCAAGAGAAATGAAGAACTCAAAGACCAAGTAAATAGAGAGTTAGAAGACAAAATACGCGAGCGCACCAAAGAAATACAACTCAAAAATGACCAACTCAACGACTATGCTCAAGACTTGGTTGATAAAAACAATTTATTAATAGAAAACAACGAAGAAATAAACCAACAAAAAGAAGAAATTCAAGCTATTGTAGAAATGCTGCGTGAAACCAACGAAAAAGTAGTACAGCAAAACCGCGAAATAGAAAAAGTAAACCAAAGCATAACCGACAGCATAAACTCTGCAAAACGGATTCAATCGGCAATGTTGCCTTCCGAAAATGCTTTTGAAAGTAATTTTGTAGAACATTTTATCATTTACTTGCCTCGCGATATTGTTAGTGGCGATTTTTATTGGCTTCGCAAAATAGACAAATTCATAGTAATAATAGCAGCCGATAGCACCGGACATGGTGTGCCGGGTGCTTTTGTAAGCATGATGGGAATGGCTTTCCTAAACGAAATAGTAGGAAATGCCGAAACAACACAAGCCAATCAAATACTTGACCAGCTACGCGAACACGTCAAAAATGCCCTCAATCAATCCGAAAGCACCCATAAACTAAGCGATGGTATGGATTTGGCTCTTTGTGTAATAGATGTAGAAAGCAAAAACTTACAATTCTCGGGAGCTAACAATCCGCTTTACATCGTTAGAAAAAGCAAACAACTAAATGACAATAACCACCAATTAATTCATCTAAAGCCCGATAGACAACCCATTGGAGCTTTTATAAAAGAGCAACCATTTACCAATCATCATTTTGAATTACAAGCCAACGATACGCTTTACTTATTCTCAGATGGCATCATCGACCAGTTTGGAGGCGAATACAGCGATAAGTATAAATCGCAACGATTTAAAAAACTGCTCATCGAAATACAAAACCAGCCTTTGGCAACGCAAAAAGAACTCATTCTCGAAGCTTACGAAAACTGGAAAGGACGTATCAAGCAAGTTGATGATATTGTAGTACTCGGCATTAAACCTTTGTAATTTTGTACAAACTTTTTTGCACTTATGCAGCTACTAACAAAGAATTTTTTTACTTTTAAAACATTGTAAATAAATAGTTTAATTATTTTAAATAAAAAAAGATTCTTATAAATTTTGAAAGTAATTATAAATATTGTAAATTTCAAAAAAAATAATTTCATTATCATTTTTAAAAAAATTGTAGCTTACTAACTTGATTAAAACAGAACTATGGGTTTTTTTGATAGAATAAAAAGCGAATTGATAGACATTATAGAATGGCTGGACAATACGCAAGACACAATGGTCTTTCGATTTGAAAGACACGACAATGAAATAAAAAATGGAGCAAAATTAATCGTAAGAGAATCGCAAGCTGCCGTTTTCATCAACGAAGGCAAAGTTGCCGACGTTTTTGGACCCGGAACTTACACTCTTGCCACACAAAACTTGCCCATTCTATCCACGCTCAAAGGCTGGAAATATGGCTTCGATTCGCCTTTTAAAGCCGAGGTTTATTTTATTAGTACAAAACAATTTCTCGACCAAAAATGGGGAACTCCTAACCCTATTATGATGCGCGACCCCGACTTTGGAATTGTACGCATCAGAGCATTTGGTAATTTCTCAATTAAAGTATCTGACCCTGTAAAATTTTTACAAGAAGTGGTTGGGACTAACAAGACTTTTACTACCGACGAAATTAGCTCGCAACTCAAAAGCCTTGTAATAACTCGCTTTACCGACGCTGTGGGCGAAAGCAAAATTCCGGTTTTAGATTTAGCAGCCAGCTACAACGAACTTTCTAAGTTCTGCGAAAGCAAATTGAAAGAAGAATTTCCGACAAGCTACGGTATAGATATTCTTAAATTTTTAATCAACAACATCAGTTTACCACCAGAAGTAGAAAAAGCTATCGACAAGCGTTCGAGCATGGGAGCTTTGGGCGATTTGAACAAATACGCTCAAATGCAACAAGCCGATGCTATGCGCGATGCCGCCAACAATCAAGGCGGAGGCGGAGGCATGGAAGGCATGATGGGAATGGCTATGGCTCAGCAAATGATGAACATGCAGCAACAACAAATGCAAAACCAGAATATGAACCAGATGAACAATCAACAGTTCAACAATTCTGCGCCACCACCACCACCAATGGGACCTCAGTACCATGTTTCAATCAACGGACAGCAACAAGGTCCTTTTGATGTAGCTACTTTAAAAAACCTAATTGCTCAAAATCAATTAACCAAACAAACTTACGTTTGGAAAGCCGGAATGTCCGGTTGGTTGCAAGCCGAACAAGTGCCTGAAGTAATGGCTTTGTTTTCGATGATGCCACCGCCACCACCACCACCGCCCTCGTTTTAATTTGGTTTTGAGGTATTTTCTCATTAAACTTATTTTTCTTTAATAGTGAGCTTGTTTGAAGTGTTAAAAAACTTTGGACAAGCTTTTTT
>DZBP01000251.1 GCA_022729915.1 Draconibacterium orientale
TTGATTTTAATTCAAAATCAAAATACTTCAATTTAGTTAGAAAAGCATAGTTTTCTACTTAAATGAAGTATTTCAATAACAAATACAACTACTCAAGAGAAAAGTGAAAAGATAAAAAAGAAAAGAGTAAATCAAACATTAAGACGCTAAGTTCATTATTTGTTTTTTGTATTATTTTGCTAAAATATTAATTTAAATAGCGGTTTGGTTCAAAAAAAAACCAAGCCGTTTTAGCTTGTTTTTTCTACTTTTTTACTGCAAATTTTATTTTACAGCAACGGTTTCGATTTCTATGAGTGCATTCAAAGGCAAACCTTTTACCGCAAATGCAGCTCTAGCAGGCTGATTTTCAGTATAATATTTTCCATACACCTCGTTCATGGCTGCAAAATTAGACATATCGCTTAGCAAACAGGTCGATTTTACCACGTTGGCAAAAGTATAGCCCGCAGCTTCTAAAATTGCGCCTATATTTTGCATCACGCGCTCGGTTTGTTCTTTGATTCCTCCTTCTACAAGTTGCATTGTTTCAGCCACTAAAGGCACTTGTCCCGAAATATAAAGCGTTCCGTTTGCTTCAACTGCTTGGCTGTAAGGACCAATTGCTTTGGGAGCTTTTTCTGTACTTATTATTTTTTTCATATTAAAATTGTGTTTTTTAGTTTTTTAAATTAATCTTGTTAGTTTTCAATTTAATTTTTATTTTTTGACAAAACATAAGTAAATTTGCACAAAAATAACTAAAATTTTTTAATATGATACAACGAAAACAAAGTTTATATTTATTGGTAAGTACAATTGTAATGGCTCTTTTGTACTTTTTTCCTATTGCCCAATTTATGGTACAAACTACTAATTATTACCTCGATTTTATCGAAATTGCATCAGTTGTTGATGCTAAAAAACAAGTTGTTTCGCAGGTTTATCCTATTACTATTTTGCTTTCAATTGTAGTTTTTTTAAGTTTTTTTGCCATCTTTTTGTTCAAAAACAGGAATCTACAAACTCGAATTATTACATTTAGTATGTTACTAAAATTCGGTTTTTTAGCTTTGATTGTTTTTTACATTTACAAATTTGGAAATACTTTTGAATCGAAACTATACTTGCAAACCTCGTTTATAATTCCAATAATTGCTGGAATTTTAGATTTTATGGCATTCAAAGCTATTTTGAAAGACATAAACATTATTAAATCTTACGACAGAATTCGATAAATTTCAATTTATTTTTGGTGCAAAAAGAAACCCCAAACATTAGAGTGTTTGGGGTTTTATTTTGTTGAAAAAACAAATAGTTATGCAAAAATCTTTTCGCCAATCGATAGCGAATTGTATTTTTTAGCATTTAGTTTTTGTTTTACTTCTTTGAAAGCCGAAATTGTTCTGTCCACATCTTCCAAAGTGTGAGCAGCGGTTGGGATAATTCTGAAAATTATAACTCCTTTTGGAACAACCGGATACACAATTACAGAGCAGAAAATTCCATAATTTTCGCGCAAATCCATGGCTGCATTCGAGGCTTGTGCCAAAGAAGCAGCAGTCGATTGCTCATCGATATTGGTTCCATCAAGAGGTTCGTTCATAAATACCGGAGTTACAGGCGATTGTGTGTGTCCAATATCAAAACCGTTGTCTCTCAAACCTTTTTGAAGTGAACCTACAACTTCCCACAATTTTTCACGCAAAGTGTGGTCATTTTTAAGCAATTCCAAACGTTTTTTAGCACCAAGTACCATAGGCATCGGAAGCGATTTGGCATAAATTTGCGAACGCATTGAATAGCGCAAATGGTCTATAATAGCTTCATCGTTAGCAGCAATAAAACCACCTATTCCAGCCATAGATTTTGCAAAAGTAGAAAAATACAAATCCACTTGGTCTTGAACACCAAAATGCTCGTCAGTTCCTGCACCGGTTTTGCCCATTGTGCCAAATCCGTGAGCATCGTCTATTAAAAGTTTAAATTCATATTTATCTTTCAAAGCCACAATACCGGGTAAATTTCCTAAATCGCCCGCCATTCCAAAAACGCCTTCGGTAATAACCAAAACAGCTCCACCTTGTTTTTCGGCAAGTTTTGTAGCTCTATTTAATTGAACATCAAGATTTTCCATATTGTTGTGAGGAAAAACAAAACGCTTGCCCATGTGCAACCTCAAGCCATCGATAATCGAAGCGTGAGATTCTGAATCATAAACAATTACATCGCGTCTGTCCACCAAAGAATCAATAATAGACATAATACCTTGGTAACCATAATTTAGCAAATAACCTGCTTTTTTGCCTACAAATTCAGCAAGTTCGGTTTCTAAGTCGGTATGGTAGTTCGTATTTCCTGTCAACATTCTGGCACCCATAGGGTAAGCCATTCCCCAATCTCTAGCAGCCTCAGCGTCAGCTTTTCTCACGTCGGGATGATTGGCTAATCCTAAGTAATTGTTCATACTCCAAGTAAGCACTTTTTTGCCTCTAAAGGTCATGTGTGGGTGAATTTCGCCTTCCAATTTTGGGAAGAAAAAATATCCATGTCCTTGCGCTTGATAGCGACCAAGAGGACCTCTATTTCCTTTTATTTTCTCAAAAAGATCCATAGTTTTTGTATTATTTTTTTATTTTGTTCTGAAATATATCAATTTCATGATATTAATTTGATGCAAAATTAAATATTTTTTTGAAATCTGAGCTATCTGACTATTAATGATTGTTAAAATTATTTTTTAAAATCCACCCTTAAATCAATGAAATTATTTTTCAATTTATTAATAATAAGCTATTTACATAATATTTTTCGCTTTATTTTTATTCCTCGTAACTATTCTATTTTTAATTTAAACTTTTAAAATTGCTATAAATTTGTTTCTTTTGCATTGGCTCAAACTGATGTATTTATTTTTTTTAGAAATATTTTAATAAAACAAATAATTCACTGGTTTTTTGCATAATAAAACATCAAATACAATTGAAAAAATTGAAAATGACAAAAAAAATATTTTTTATAGGTCTGATTTTAAGCGCAGTGCTTTTAAATTCGTGCAGCAAATATCAAAAACTAATCAAAAGCAACGATAGAGTGCTCAAGTACGAAAAAGCAATGGAATACTATGCCGATGAAAATTGGAATAAATCTAAAACATTGATTGAAGACATTTTGACTGTTTACAAAGGAACAGACAAAGGCGAAGAATTACTATACAAATTTGCAGCTTGCCATTACAACATTCACGATTATATTCTTGCCGGATATTATTTCAGAAAATTTACCGAAAGTTACGGAAATAGCAAATATGTTGAAGAAGCAGCTTTTAAAATAGCCGAATGTTACTATTTAGACTCGCCACGCTCGAGCCTAGACCAAGCAAGTACAAAAACTGCCCTTCTCGAATTAGAGCTTTTTTTGGTAAAATACCCCAAAAGTACATTTGTAACACAAGCCAATGAATTAAAAAACGAACTAAACGAGAAACTAGCTAAAAAACAGTACAATAACGCATTGCACTACTATTATTTGGAATACTACAAATCGGCAATTACTGCATTGAGTAGCTGTATAGAATCATATCCGTATTCAAAAAACAGAGAAGATATTTTGTATTATTTGATAGAATCAAATTTTCAGTTGGCTCGTAACAGTGTAAGCGACAAGCAAAAAGCTCGTTTTAGCGATGCCATTAAAGCTTACCACAAATACAACGACGAGTTTCCGAATGGAAAATATTCAAAAGAAGCCAAGCGATTATTCAACATCTCAGAAAAAAGAGTAAAAGGAATTATTGACAACGATGACCTCATTTAAAAAACTTTCTGGAAAAGTTTTTTGATATATTTAATTTTTTATTTTGTAAAATGAATAAAAATAAGTACTTTTGCCAAGTTGTTTTTGAAAGAAATGAAAAGCCACAAAAGCAATTTTTCATTTGTTTTTAACTTAAAAAATATATTTAATGGACTTTAAAAAAATAGCAGCACCCAATACTACAATAACCCGAAACTTAGCAGAATTGGAAAAAGAAACCGGAAATATCTACAAATCCATTACGATAA
>DZBP01000252.1 GCA_022729915.1 Draconibacterium orientale
AAGTTTGGCAAAGTTCTTTTATTCTATTGAAAAAAAAAAGTAACGCACATTTAACTGCACGTTACATTTTTATAAATTGAATCTATTGAAAACCGTAAGTTTGTATTTTTCTATCTACTTTTTTCACCAAACCTTGCAACACATTGCCCGGACCAATTTCAGTGAACGAACTAGCACCGCTAGAAATCATGTTTTCAACTATTTGAGTCCAACGCACCGAAGCGGTTAATTGTTCAATCAACTTTTCTTTTATTTCGCTTGGCTCGGTAGTTGGCTTTGCATCAACATTTTGAAAAATAGGGCAAACTGGCTTACTAAAGTTTGTATTATCAATTGCTGCTTTTAGTTCAGCAGCAGCAGGTTGCATTAATGGAGAGTGAAAAGCACCACCTACTGGCAATTTCATAGCACGTTTAGCACCAGCAGCTTGCAATTTTTCAATTGCTTGGTCTATTCCGGCAATAGAACCGGATATTACAATTTGTCCCGGGCTGTTGTAATTTGCAGGAACAACCACTTCATTGGTTATTTCGGCGCAAATAGTTTCAACCAGAGCATCTTCCATTCCTAAAATAGCAGCCATAGTAGATGGTTCTATTTCGCAGGCTTTTTGCATAGCCAATGCGCGTTTCGATACCAATTGCAAACCATCTTCAAACGACAATGCACCCGCAGCAACCAAAGCAGAAAATTCACCAAGTGAATGACCTGCAACCATTTCTGGTTGAAATTCGGTTCCTAGCGTTTTTGTCAAAATTACCGAATGCAAGAAAATAGCGGGTTGTGTTACTTTTGTTTGTTTCAGTTCGTCGGCTGTGCCCGAAAACATAATGTCAGTTATTCTAAAACCCAAGATTTCGTTGGCTTTTTCAAACATTTGTTTGGCTTCTTCCGACTTTTCGTAAAGGTCTTTGCCCATACCTACAAATTGTGCCCCTTGTCCGGGAAAAACATAAGCTTTCATCTGATTATTTTTTATTAAATCTTTAATTTTTACCGTAAAAATCTTTTTTTATGTTTTAAACAACTAAAAAAGAATTTAAGTTTAAAAAGATTATTTTCTATTGTATATGTATTTATAAAATTGCGACAAAAGTAATATTTTTTTCTTTTCAACGAAAAATTCATTCTATTTTCAAAAATAAAAACATAAATCAAAAATTGTAAAAATGGTTAATATTGAGTATTTAGTGCTTTATACTTTAATTACATTTTTATTTCCAATTCATTTTTTAATTCTGAATAGCGCTTATTTATTTTGAAAAAATTTATACTTTCCTTTAACTTCGATGCTTGAAAAGACAATTCTTCAGCACTTGCAGCAAGTTCTTCATAAACAGTAGCGTTTTGTTGAATTACTTGACTAAGTTGTTGAATGGCGTTATTTATTTGGGAAAACCCGGCATTTTGTTCTAAGGTTGAAATCGAAATTTGATGTACCAACTGCGAGGTTTTAACCACTTCTGGAATTATTTGATTCATCACAATACCCGATTTTTGCGAAACTTGTACGCCTTTTTTCGAAATCAAATTAATTTCATCAGCAGCTTGTGTACTCTTTTCGGCAAGTTTTCTAATTTCGTCAGCTACTACAGCAAAACCCTTGCCTGACAATCCGGCACGAGCAGCTTCAATTGCAGCATTTATCGAAAGAATGGTAGTTATATTAGCTATTTCGCTTATTACTTCTATTCTTTTAGTTATCTCATTCATCGAATTTATAGCATCAATATTAGCCAAACCAGCAACTTTTATACTTTCGGCTGTTTTAAAAAGCTATTTGTTCGGTTTCATTCAAACGACTCGTATTTCGTTGAATCATACTTGAAAGCTCATCCAATGAAGTTGAAGCTTCTTCTGCCCAAGCAGCCTGTTGGTTAGCTCCTTGAGAAATTTGTAGCGATGTATTACTGCTCTCTGTACTTGCCTTCACTATATTTTCAGAGCCTGCTAAAATTACCGAAACTATTTGTTTAAGACGTACTACCATCTTTTTCAAATTTTTAGATAACTCCCCAATTTCATCATTCGAGCTTGCGTCTATAAAAAAGGTCAAATCACATTTTGCTATTTCAAAAACTACCTCATTGAGTTTTGTGAGTTCCTTTCTTATTCCTGAAATAATGTATATTGAAAGTAAAATACCAAAAGATATACCTACAAATATAAAAATAATAGAGTTATTTCTGGTATTTGAATAAATCTCATCTGACGTATTTTTTATTTCTTTAGAAATCTCTATTTGAGCAGAAGTCAACTCAATTATCTTTGCGGTAAATGGGTCGATGGAAGGATATAATTGATAAATGACCAGGCTATCCAATTCTTTTTGAGTTTGTTCTGTTTTAGCTTGATTTCAAAATTCCATACAAATCAATAAAAACCAATTCTGCTTTAAATTTTAAATTTTCAGCTTCTTTTAACAATTCAAGTTCTTTGCCTTCTATTTTCGTTTTTTTGTAAGCAACCCAATTCGAATCAATTTTAATTTGAGCTACATCAAGCTCTTGCAATGCTTTATTCCAAGTAATATTACCATTTCTGGCTTTGTGTGCAATATCGACTACCGAAATTGCATACGCATCAGAGATATTTTTCAACTCTTCGAGCGGTAAAACTCTATCCTTGAATAAAGTTTGCATACCTTTATTTACAATTCGTAAATTTAGAATGCCCATTATCCCTACAAAAGCAATAATTCCGGAAAGAATCAAAGCTAAAATCATTAGCTTTGTAGAAATTTTTATATTTTTCATTTTTAAAGGATAAGTTATCAAAGTATAATATTACATAAAAATAATACAAATACTTATAATATTTTACATACAGCAAAAGCTCATTTGTTATATAAAATTCAAACACTTAACAATTACAATAATTAATTAAATTTGGGTTATTATTCATATTTTAGATTTCAAAAAAAAGCTAAGAATTTTTTAAAATAAAATACTTCCAAATAAATTCATATTTTTTTTGCTTTTTTAATTTAACTATTTATTCCATTTAAAAAATCAATGATTTCATTTTTTTGAATAGGTTCAAACCATTTTATGCTCGCATCGCGTTTGAACCACGAAAGTTGCCTTTTTGCATAATGTCTTGAGTTTCGCTTAATTAATTCAACTGCCTTATCTAAATCATATTCTCCTGACAAATGGTCAAAAATCTCTTTGTAACCAACTGTATTTAAAGAATTTAAAGCTCTGTGCTGGTAAAATTGTTTTGCTTCATCGAGTAATCCTTCTTGCATCATTTTGTCAACTCTTTGATTTATACGCTCGTAAAGCAATTCTCTGTTCATTTCCAAACCAATTTGTATCGTTTCAAAGTTTCGTTTTTTGAGTTGATTTATTCGAAAAGAAGAATAGGGTTTTCCGGTTTGTAGGCTAACTTCCAAACCTTTAAGTATTCTTTTATGATTCTTTAAATCTACAATTTTGTAATATTCGGGGTCGAGCATTTTCAATTGACGCCTAAGATATTCAATGCCAAATTGTTCAAACTTTTCGAGTAAATCAGTCCGCAATTCTTGGTCAATAGTTGGCAGATAATCAATGCCTTTAATCACAGCATCGATGTACATTCCCGAACCGCCCACCATAACTACAAAATTTCTTTCGCAATGAAGTTTTTCGATTAGCTCAATTACTTCCTCTTCAAAAAGGCTTGCATTATAATAGTCGAAAATGGATTTATTGCCAATAAAATGATGCTTCACAGCATTCAATTCATGTGGTTCTGGCACAGCAGTTCCAATGCGTAACTCTCTGTAAATCTGACGCGAATCGCACGAAATGATTTCAGCACCCAAATGCTTAGCTATTTCGATGCTCAATGCCGTTTTTCCAATACCTGTGGGTCCTAAAATTACTATTAAATAATTCATTTATAGAAATATACAATTCTAATTTTCAATTGTTAAATTGTTAAATTGTTAAATTGCTTTATTAAAAAAAATAATTTTAAATTTTAAATTTTAAATTCTTAATTCTTAATTCTTAATTCTTAATTCTTAATTCT
>DZBP01000063.1 GCA_022729915.1 Draconibacterium orientale
AATTTTAAATTTTAAATTCTTAATTCTTAATTCTTAATTCTTAATTCTTAATTCTAAATTCTTAATTCTAAATTCTTAATTCTTAATTATCTTACTCTTTTACAATCACATAAACATCTTCATCAGCATCTTTCATGTAATAATTTTCACGCGCAAAACGTTCCAAATTCTTTTTATTTTTTTTCAAATTTTCCAATCGAACCGAATCTGATTTAATTTTTTGAATGTAAAATTCTTTATCTACCTTTAGCTTTTTTAAACGTTTTTTACTGCTAATCTGCGAAATAAGACTGTTTTCATCGAACAATAAAACCCAAAAAATAAAAAAAACAAGTACTATTAAAAATTTATTGCGCAAATAGCTGTTTTTTATTATGGTTTCAGCAAATTTATTCATTTTTGTTATATTTAAGTTGGCTTTAAAAAAAATATTTTGTGCTGTAAACAACAATTTTTACTTAAAAACAGTATTTCAAAAAAGCCAATAAAAGCAGTTTTGATTGTTTATTTTAAGCAAACAAAAATACTATTTTTTTGTGTAATTAAAATTATAACTCAATTAATTTGACAAAAAACATTCATAAAAGTAGTTAATTTATTTTGAATGAGAGCTAAAAATTGTTACTTTTGCCACAAATTTCAACTTAAAATTTTTGATAAACAAATTTTCAAAAAAATATGTATAGCTATATTTTAAATATAACAAAATATTCCTTTTTTAACAACAAAATGCTTAGATTTCTTGAATTCCAGTAACTTATCTTTTAGCATCTTCCATTTTTTAATTTCTAATCTTACACAAAATAAATAAGTAGATATTTTTTAGCAAACAAAATTATTGAAAGTTTTGTTCTAAAAAAAGCAATAAATTCAGAACTTACTTACTATTATTTTGCCTTAGTTTTTTGAAAAACAAAAAAAAAGTAAGTTCTTCAAATATAAAAAATACGACATATAATATACAATACAATGAGCGACAATTCGATACTAGGAAAATACGAAGGTTATAAAATACGTTTCGAGCAAGTTTCGGAACAAATAACCGACCCACAAATAACTTCAGACATGAAGCGATTTGTAAAAATAAACAAAGAATACAAAGACCTTCAAGACATAATGAGTGCCTTTGAAAAATACCGAACTACTTTGCAAAATATTCAAGAAGCCAAAGAAATTTTAGCCGAAGAAAACGATGAAGATATGCGAGAAATGGCTAAAGCAGAACTTGAAGAACAACAAGCAAAAGTAGATGAATACGAAAATGCCATAAAAGTTTTATTAATTCCGAAAGACCCGGAAGATAGCAAAAATGCAATCCTTGAAATAAGAGCTGGAACCGGTGGCGACGAAGCGAGTATTTTTGCTGGCGATTTGTACAAAATGTATATTCGTTTTTGCGAATCAAAAGGCTGGAGTGTAAGTACAACCAACCTTTCGGAAGGCACTGTGGGCGGTTACAAAGAAATTGTACTCGAAGTTACTGGCAACGATGTTTATGGAATTTTAAAATACGAATCGGGCGTGCATCGTGTGCAACGTGTTCCCAAAACCGAAACTCAAGGACGTATTCACACGTCTGCCGCAACGGTTGCAGTGTTGCCGGAAGCCGAAGATTTAGATATCGAAGTACGAAACGAAGATGTGCGCCGCGACGAATTTTGCTCTTCAGGTCCGGGCGGACAGTCAGTAAATACGACCTATTCAGCTATTCGTTTAACTCACATTCCTACCGGAATTGTAGTTACCTGTCAAGACCAAAAATCGAAACTTAAAAACCTCGATAAAGCGATGATAGAACTGAAAACTCGTATCTACAACCTTGAATACCAAAAACGTATGGAAGAAACTGCTGCCAAACGTCGCACAATGGTTTCGACTGGCGATAGATCTGAAAAAATTAGAACTTACAACTACCCACAAGGGCGAGTAACAGACCATCGTATTGGGCTGACTCTCTATAATTTACCTGCTATCATGGGTGGTGATATTGGAGGCATCATCGAAAAATTACAAATTGCCGAAAACGTTGAAAGAATGAGTGCTGACGAAATTTAAATAATTTATCCAATTAAATATAGTTAATTTATTATATATCAGATTTATATTTAAATTGATAAGCTATTTTGTACTAAAATAGAGTCTAACTGAAAATGCTGTTTGAATTGTCTGTTTTTTGATACTTTTTATACTTTAAAAAAGCAAAAAACAGACAATATTACTCAAAAATGACAAAATGAGTTCCATTTACGAAAAAATAATTGAAGCAATAAATAGCAGGCAAGTTTGCGCACTTTGCACCATAGTTAAAACTGAAGGTTCTACTCCGCGCAAAGCTGGTTCTAAAATGTTAGTTTATAGCGACTATAGAATTGAAGGAAGCATTGGCGGTGGTGCATTAGAAAGCGAATGTATTAAAAATGCACTTACAATTTTAAAATCGAACAAATCGCAACTATTTGTGCACCAACTCGAAAAAGACCATCAAATGAGTTGTGGTGGTTTTGTCGAAATTTTTATCGAACCTTTAAATGTGCAGAAAAAACTGTATATTTTTGGAGGCGGGCATGTAGGAAAAGCATTGTCTGAATTTGCACATAAGCTTAATTTTCAAGTTACTGTAATAGATTCGCGCAAAGAAATTATTGATAGTTACACAAATCAAAACATCGAAACTCTAACTACAGATATAAAATCTGCTTTTGAAATTTTACCTTTCGATGAGCACGTTTTTATTTGCACGGCTACTCACGAGCACACTGGCGATAGAGAAGTAATAATGAATGCTTTAACCAAAAAACATTGTTACTTAGGAATGATTGGAAGTGTTAGAAAAGTGGCTAAAACGAAGCAAATTTTGCTCGAAAAAGGTTTTTCTGATATTGAAATTAATACTATCGACATGCCAATGGGAATAGCTATAAAATGCGAAACTCCCGAAGAAATTGCCATTTCGATTCTAGCAAAAATAATTGATGTGCGTTTGACTTCATAAACTTTTTTAGATAGAATAAAATAAACCTAAAAATCAGCAACTTTTTATTGTACTTTGCTCTGAAAAAAAATAAAAAAACAAAAATAATTAACCTTGTATATAATTTATTATCAATACTATATATTTTATGTACACTATTTTTTTTACAAATAAAATAGTCTTTGATGCAAACTAATTAAATTATTTTATAACTTTGTATGACTTTAAGAAAAATAAAACATTTTCTTTAAATGCTGTTAGTGTAAAATTTTTGGACTTCATAAATTACGTAAAAACAAAATGAAATTTTACTTGCTCTTCATAATTAGTTTGTTGTTTCATGTGAATTTGTTTTCACAAGCTTCTGGTATTGAACTTTTTGAAAAAGTAATGAACGAACTAACTAAAACAGAATTAGAAAAATTAGCCACCTACGAAGAACTTCTTGAACAAGCTGATAATTTAACTCAAGAATCGGACAAAATGCTACAAGATATTGATAGACTGAATGTTAAATATCCACATGTAAGCGAGAAAGAGCAAAAACAATACTTAAAGCAAATTCTTAAACTTGAAGAAAAATCAATTGAAAACATTAAATTAGCCTCTTCTGTTTACACTCAAGCAGATACATTACTTTTTTCAGTTTTCGAGAAAAATATAAACAAAATTGAAAACCTAAAAAGTAAAGAACGAAACAAATTAGCCACTCGCCTTACAAAGGAAGCAAAAGCACACGTAGAAATAGCCAAACAACTAACTACATTCTTAAACTCAAAAAATAATTCGCAAGGTAGTGAAATTATACTTCTAGCAAAAGAAATAAGACATTTAGAATTGTTGGCTTTAAATAAAATTTCGCAAGCTTATGGTATTCATTTAATTTGGAAAGATGTTTCTGAGTATTATAAACTCGAATTACAAAAGGTGGAAAAAATGCAGATTGATTATTCATCTATCAGTTCATACACCGATTCAGTAAGCTCTGACAGAACTGTTATTACATTTGCTATTAGATATTTAACCCGTAAAACATCAATTGAAAACTCTGAAGTTGAAGTTTTGAAAAATAAGTATAAACGTGTCATTTTAGATATCGACGATATTTGGGTACATTACTCAGTCGGCTACTATTCAACCTATCACGATGCTTTTCAAAATTTAGAAAACGAAAATTACTACATTGTTGCTTTCAAAAATGGCTTACAAACTAACCTAAATAATGCTATTGACCAAACAATGAATCAGGAATAACTTTTATTTTCTTAAAAAATAAAAAATCTGTTTATTAAAAAAAAACATATTTTGTTTAGTTTTTTTAAGTAGTGAACTAATCTAAATTGCTTATTACATTTGGCTAAGGACTTAAAATTTAATTAATTACAAATAAAAAAAACACTGCTTCCTAATTATGCTTCCAACCTTGCGCTTCGAGCGGAATTTCACTTTCATCGCGGGCAACCAGAAACATTCCACTGTCTAAATCGGTGATATGCCCAATGGCTGAAAATGCCGGATTATTTCTAATTTTTTCATAGTCGAATGGCGAAATTGTAAACAACAATTCATAATCTTCACCACCGTTAAGGGCTGCTATTGAAGGGTCTATGTTCAATTCACGAGCAAATTTATCGGTATCGGGGTCGAGCGGAATTTTATCCTCATAAACCCTGCAACCTACATTCGATTCCTCGCAAATATGCAAAATTTCAGACGAAAGTCCATCAGAAATATCAATCATTGAAGTAGGTAAAATATTATTTTCGGCAAAAAATTGAACTGCATCATTGCGTGGTTCGGGTTTTAATTGCCGTTCAATCAAATATTCGTAGTTTTCAAATTCTGGTTGCATGTTTGGGTCGGTTTTAAACACTTCCTTCTCACGCTCAAGAAGTTGTAAACCCAAATAAGCTGCTCCTAAATCGCCGGTAACACACAAAATGTCATTTATTTTCGCACCATTTCTGTAAACAACTTTACCTTTCTCCACTTCGCCAATAGCAGTTACGCTAATAATCAAGCCTTTGATTGACGACGAAGTATCACCACCCACAATATCAACACCATAACGCTTGCACGCCAAACGCATTCCTTCGTACAATTCCTCCACGGCTTCAACTGGAAAACGGCTCGACATAGCAAGCGATATTGTAACGTGCGTTGGTTTGGCGTTCATTGCATAAATATCGGATAAATTAACTACAATTGATTTGTAACCAAGATGTTTCAATGGAACATAAGCCAAATCAAAATGTACATTTTCGACCAATAAATCGGTACTTACTACTACTTGTTTGTCCTTAAAATCAAGCACCGCCGCATCATCGCCTATACCTTTTAATGTACTCTTGTTTTCAACTTTTATTTTACTTGAAAGTAATTTTATCAATCCAAATTCACCAACTTCAGAAAGTTGTGTACGTTTTACTCCTGCTGCCATTTGTTTTATTATTTTTTTTCGCAAAAGTAAAATTTTTTCTCTAAAAATAGGGACTTTTAATATTTCTATAACTTTTTTTTATTTTTTTTGAAAATAATAAAAGACAAATTTGTATTTATTAAGAAAAGATATTATTTTTGTCGTGTAAATTATTTAGAATTAATCTAAATAAACTAAAAAACCAGACTGCAAAAAAGCATATAATGCTTTTAATCATATAGTTACAATACAATGAACGAAGAACAAAAAATATTAAACGAACTAGAAAACAAAGAATACGAGCATGGATTTGTTACCGAGATAGAAATGGATATTTTTCCAATCGGGCTTAACGAAGACATAATCAGACGTTTATCTAAAGTAAAAAACGAACCTGAATTTATGCTCGAATTTCGTTTGAAAGCTTACAAAAAATGGCAAACGATGAAATTGCCAAAATGGGCAAATTTAAAATTTGAAGAGCCAGATTACCAATCAATTAGCTATTATGCTGCTCCAAAAAAGCAAGCTAAATATAACAGCCTCGAAGAGGTAGATCCTGAAATTATTGAAACATTCAAAAAATTAGGGATTCCACTCAACGAACAAAAAGCCTTAGCTGGTGTTGCCGTAGATGCCGTAATCGACAGTGTATCAGTTCATACAAGCTTTAAAGAAACGCTCGGTGAGCTTGGTATCATTTTTATGTCCATCTCGGAAGCTATTCAAGAGCACCCCGATTTAATTGAAAAATATTTGAGCTCAGTAGTTCCAATTGGCGACAATTTTTTTGCAGCACTCAATTCTGCCGTTTTTACCGATGGCTCATTTGCATACATTCCCAAAGGTGTGCGTTGTCCGATGGAACTTTCTACTTATTTCAGAATTAATGCGGCAAATACCGGACAATTTGAGCGCACGCTCATTATTGCCGACGAGGGTTCGTATGTTTCCTATCTTGAAGGTTGCACAGCACCTCAACGTGATGAAAACCAACTACATGCAGCTGTTGTAGAAATTGTTGCTATGAAAGATGCCGAAGTTAAATATTCAACAGTTCAGAATTGGTATCCGGGTGATAAAAATGGAAAAGGTGGTATTTTCAATTTTGTAACCAAACGTGGAATATGTAAAGGAGACAATTCAAAAATCTCGTGGACTCAGGTCGAAACCGGTTCGGCTGTAACATGGAAATATCCAAGTACCATTCTTAAAGGCGACAATTCTGTAAGTGAATTCTTCTCAGTAGCGGTTACAAACAACTTTCAACAGGCTGACACAGGTACAAAAATGATACATCTGGGGAAAAATACCCGAAGTACCATCATTTCAAAAGGAATTTCAATAGGAAATAGCCAAAATACTTACCGTGGACAAGTAAAAATAGGAAAACGTGCTGAAAATTCACGAAATTTTTCGCAATGCGACTCACTTTTGATAGGAAATAGATGCGGAGCGCACACTTTTCCTTATATTGATGTAGATAATAAAACAGCAATCGTTGAACATGAAGCTACAACTTCTAAAATTTCCGAAGATCAAATTTTTTACCTTCAACAAAGAGGAATTGACCAAGAAGCGGCTGTTAGCCTCATCGTAAATGGTTTTGCCAAAGAAGTTTTGAACAAACTACCGATGGAATTTGCAATGGAAGCTCAAAAACTGCTAACATTAACTCTCGAAGGTAGCGTTGGATAAATAATTAATAACATGTAACGAATGTAAAAATCGTTAATCATTTAACATTAAAAAAAATGGAATTACTTAAAATAGAAAATTTACACGCAAATATAAATAGTAAAGAAATATTAAAAGGTTTAAACTTAACCGTAAACGCTGGCGAAGTTCATGCAATTATGGGACCAAATGGCTCAGGCAAAAGTACTTTAGCTTCTGTTTTAGCGGGAAGAGAAACCTTTGAAGTTACAGATGGAAAAGTAAGTTATCAAGGAAAAGACCTACTCGAAATGTCTCCAGAAGTGCGTGCTCGTGAAGGAATTTTTCTGGCATTTCAATATCCTGTTGAAATTCCCGGTGTAAGCATTACTAATTTTATGAAAGCTGCTGTTGGTGAGGTTCGTAAACATAGAGGTTTACCCGAATTAAAACCCGCTGAATTTCTAAAATTAATGAAAGAAAAAAAGAAACTGGTGGAAATGACCGACAATCTTGCTGGACGCTCTGTAAATGAAGGTTTTTCGGGTGGAGAAAAAAAACGAAACGAAGTTTTTCAAATGGCAATGCTTGAACCAACCTTAAAAATACTTGATGAAACTGACTCTGGGCTTGATATTGATGCTCTTAGAATTGTAGCTAGTGGTGTAAACGCACTAAAAAGTGCAGATACTGCGGCTATTGTAATTACTCATTATCAGAGACTTTTAGATTATATAATTCCCGATGTAGTTCATGTTTTGTACAATGGAAAAATTGTTAAAACTGGAGGTAAAGAACTTGCTCTTGAACTGGAAGAAAAAGGCTACGACTGGATTATTAACGATTTAAAATAATATTTTTTAGGTATTTTTCTAAAAATTAATATGGAAAATTAACAGCAACATAACATGAACGATATAAAAAAGGATAATTTCCTTTCCATCTATAAATCAGAGTTTTCAAGTATAGGTAAAATAAACGACAACGGACAAAAAGCGTTGGCTTTTTACAAGCAAACTCCTTTTCCAACTACAAAAACAGAAGCTTGGAAAGATACAGACTTGACCGAAATATTTACGGAAAAACTTTCTGATGCTCCATTTTTCGATTTAGATGAAAGTTTTTTTCAAAATTTTGAAATGCCAAAAGCCGAAATGCTTCGTCTTGTATTTGTAAATGGACATTTTTCTAATGCACTTTCTGATACTAATGAGGCTTGTGATAGTTTAGTTATCAAAGATTTAGACTCAGCTATTGGCTCTAATGAAAGCGAAATAAATCAATATTTTGGAAAGACAAATATTAATGAGCAAAATAATTTTACTGCACTTAATACTGCATTTGCCAAAAACGGAAGTTTTATTTCTGTTAAAAAAAATAAAGAGATAAATAAATTAATTCATTTAATTTATTTAACCGATGGCAGAAAAAATTCAGCTTTCTCGCAAATTCGTAACTTAATTGTGATTGGCGAAAATTCAAAAGCCTCAATTTTAGAAAGTTATGTTTCACTTTCGAATAGCAGAATTGTTTCAAATGCTGTAAGTGAAATATTCATGAAATCGGGTTCAAACTTAGAATTTTATCGCTATCAAGTTGAAAATGAGAATGATTACTTAATTACCAATACTCGAATTGAGCAAGGTGCAAATTCGCATTTGCAGCAATATATTTTCAGTATGAGTGGAAAACTGATTAGAAACGATGTACAAGTCAATATTAATGGTGAAGGTTCTACAAATCAGACAAATGGTTTATCTTTAGCCGATAAAACACAACATTTTGACAACAGCATACAATTAATTCATTCAAAACCGAACTGTGAAAGCAAACAACTATTTAAATCGCTGATAGACAACGAAGCAACCTGCGTTTTCAATGGCAAAGTTTACGTAGCGCAAGACGCTCAAAAAACGAACGCAATGCAAAGCAATAAAAATATTTTGCTCACAGAAACAGCCACAGCGCACAGTAAGCCACAATTGGAAATTTATGCCGACGATGTTTCTTGTTCGCATGGTTCAACAACCGGACAGATTGATAATGAGGCACTTTTCTACATGCAAGCACGTGGTTTAGGCAAACAACAAGCAAGAGCTTTGCTTTTATTTGCTTTTGCTACCGAAGTAGCAGATTCTATAAAAAATAAAGCGGTAAAAGAATGGATAGAAAATCTGATTGACAAACGCTTACGTGGAAGAAATATAATAAGGGAATGCAAGCATGTTTTCTTTAAATAATTGAAAAAAAACAAGATGCAAAAAAGCATAGATGAAATAAGAAAAGATTTTCCAATTTTAAACCAAAAGGTTTATGGTAAGCCACTTGTGTATCTTGACAATGGAGCTACAAGCCAGAAGCCTCTATTGGTGATAAATGCTGAAAAGGAAATTTATGAAACAATTAACTCCAACATTCACAGAGGAGTACATTTTTTGAGCGGTGAAATGACCAATGCGTATGAAAATGCACGCACAACCATTCAAAAATTTATAAATGCAAAATTTTCGGAAGAAATAATTTTCACAAAAGGAGCAACTGACTCTATAAATTTAGTGGCATTTTCTTTCGGCGAACAATTTGTAAATGAAGGAGATGAGATAATTGTTACTGAAATGGAGCATCACGCCAATATTGTACCTTGGCAAATGCTTTGCCAACGAAAGAAAGCAATTTTGAAAGTACTTCCTATTTCAGACGAAGGCGAATTGATTATTTCGAAGTTAGATAATTTAATCACCTCAAAAACAAGGCTTTTGGCTGCAACTCACACTTCAAATGTACTTGGAACAATCAATCCGGTTAAAGAGATTATTGAAAAAGCTCACAAACAAAATGTGCCAGTTTTAATTGATGGGTCTCAAGCTATTTTGCATTCAAAAATTGATGTAATTGACTTAAATGCAGATTTTTATGTTTTTTCTGGACACAAAATGTATGCTCCCACAGGAATAGGAATTCTTTATGGAAAAAAAGAGCTATTAGAAAAAATACCTCCTTATCAAGGTGGTGGCGATATGGTTGATAATGTGAGCTTTGAAAAAACAACTTATGCCGAATTACCTTTTAAATTTGAAGCTGGAACAAGCAATTTTGTAGGAGCTGTAGCATTAGCTAAAGCTTCTGAATATATCGAATCTATTGGTTTTGAGTTTATTAAGAAACAAGAAACCGAACTTTTAAACTATGCAACTGAAAAAATGCAAACCGTAAAAGGTCTGAAGATTTATGGAACGAGTAAAAAGAAATGTAGTATTATTTCTTTTCTGGTAGAAAATATTCATGCCTATGATATGGGCTTAATGCTCGATAAAATGGGCATTGCCGTTAGAACCGGAAGCCATTGCGCTCAGCCATTGATGAAACGTTTTGGAATCGAAGGAACGATAAGAGCTTCATTTTCATTTTATAATACAAAAGACGAAATTGATAGTTTAATACAAGGTATTGAAAGAATAAGAAAAATGTTTAATGATTGAGGATTGTTTTACACAAAATAATTTGGTATGAAACAATGCTCAATTTATTTATAGTATTTTCAATCAAAATAATTTAAAGTCGAGTTATAAAACATAAAAGACTAATTACTTATGACAATAAATGAAATACAAAACGAAATAATTGAAGAATTTTCGATTTTTGACGATTGGATGGACAAATATGAATATATTATTGAGTTTGCAAAAGGCTTACCAGCGATAGATGTGAATAAAAAAACACCTCAAAACTTAATAAATGGCTGTCAATCGAAAGTTTGGCTCGATGCAGAATTGATTGATGGAAAATTAAGTTTCACTGCAGATAGCGATGCAATTATCACAAAAGGTGTTGTAGCTCTGTTAGTTCGGATTTTTAACGAGCAACCAGCAACAGAAATTTTAAATACCGACTTATATTTTATAGCAAAAATAGGATTGAGTCAAAATTTGTCGCCAACACGTGCAAATGGTTTGCTTTCAATGATTAAGAGAATAAAATCGTACGCATTGGCATTTAATAGTTTGGAAAAATAAGCTTTATATATAAGAAAATGAGCGAAAAAGTTATGGACAAAGAATTTCTACAATTAGAAGGAAATATTGTAGAAGCATTAAAAACGGTTTATGACCCTGAAATACCTGTAAATATCTACGATTTAGGGTTAATTTACGAACTTGAGGTAGATAATTACAACAATGTGGACATTCAAATGACGCTTACTGCGCCAAACTGTCCGGTTGCAGACGATTTGCTGCGCGATGTTAAAAGTGCAGTGCAAACAGTTGATGGCGTGCAAAAAGTTGTAGTTCAGTTGGTTTTTGACCCACCTTGGTCGCAAGAAATGCTTTCGGAAGAAGCAAAGTTGGAACTTGGTTTTTTATAAAGTTGTGCTTATTAAACTGAAAAGCTCAACTAATCTATTGTTTTTCTGTTTTTTATGAAAAAAAATCATAAATTCGCATTTTTTGCGTTTATACTATAACATTTTATTTAAGCATTTCTGCTATTTTATTTGGTGGAAACTTTTTTTCTAATCAGATAAATTTTAAGCACTTAGCGAAATAAAATATGCAATTAAATTTGGTTCATACTTAATTTAAAACAGATTCACATGAAATTAATTCTAACTTTTTTGGTGCTTTTTAGTACGCTAAACTCCTTTGCTCAAGACAAATACTCATTTCAGCAGTTGCTTGATAATTATGGAAACAAAAAGCAATACAATTTAGCCGTAGATGAATATTTCTTTGGGAAACTACCGCTTGAAAGTGCGCCAGATTCGTATTTTGGAAACAGTATTGTATTTCAAAATACCGAATTTATTATTTTTTGTGTAAATAAAATAGTAGTATTTGAAGGAGAAACAAGTTATGTGAGTTTCAATAGCTTTTCATATACAGGAAAACTTATCTCACAAACACCAGATATTGAAATTCAGAGAGGAGAAATGAATGGCTGCATGTTTACTACCGAGCTAGAAAACGAGCAAATTAAAATGGTGAAAACTTGTTCGAAATACAAAGCTCAAGAAGATGAAAATGGAGGCTATAAATATGTTTTAGATTCTGAAAATCAAGAAATTATATATTATAAATTTGATAATTCCGGAAATTTTATAAAATAATCTTTTTTTGTCATTTTTAGTTACGATTTAATTCTCTTTTAATAATGCAAAAAATGATTAGCAAAAGCCACGAAACTAAAATTGAAAAAATAAAAGCCGAAGCTTTTCGCCTCGGCTTTTCTGCATGTGGTTTTTCCAAAGTCGATTTTTTGCAGGAAGAAGAAAAGCATTTGGCTATGTTTTTAGAAAATAAATTTCATGGTGAAATGCTATATTTAGAGAATCATTTCGAAAAAAGATTAAATCCTAAATTATTAGTTGAAAATTCTAAAACAATTATTTCAGTATTACTCAATTATTTTCCAAAGCAAGAAATTGAAGAAACGGATAATTTTAAGCTTTCAAAATATGCTTATGGTGAAGATTATCATACAATTATCAAAAAAAAACTCCAAAAGCTATTTCATTTTATACATACTGAAATAGAACCAATAGAAGGTAGAATTTTTACCGATAGTGCACCAGTGTTGGAAAAGGCGTGGGCTTTGAAAGCAAAATTAGGTTGGCTCGGAAAAAATGGCTTATTATTGACCAAGAAAGGTTCTTATTTTTTTATTGGAGAAATTGTTTGTTCGCTAAATTTAGATAGCTATTTTGATTCTGTAATACCTGAAAACAAAATAACAGAGTACTGTGGAACTTGCACAAGATGTTTAGATGCTTGCCCTACAAAAGCTATTGAAAAACCTTACCAAGTGAACGCGACAAAGTGTATTTCGTACTTAACAATAGAACAAAAAAGCGAAATTCCAGATGTTTTTAAAGGAAAAATGCAAAATTACATCTATGGTTGCGACATTTGTCAAGATGTATGCCCGTGGAATAAAAAAGCTGTTTTTCATACAATTAGTGAATTTGAGCCATCGGAAAAATTGCTGACTTTGAAAAAAAAAGACTGGCAAAATTTAACCGCTCTACAATTTTCGGAAATGTTCCAAAATTCTGCTATCAAGCGAACCAAATACAAGGGCTTAATGCGCAACATACACTTTTTAGAACCTTAATAAGCACCAGTGCTATTTTAATTTGAGCAAATCTTTTTGTAATCAAATAGATTCTAAGCACTATGCAAAACGAAATATACAATTAAATTAGATTCGCTACTTAAATCATTCTGAGTTACTGCATTAATAAAGAATCGATTTTTCTACTATTTTTTTACAAAACTGACATTTTTCCAAAATGAAACTGACAAAAGTGCAACTGAAAACACTTTTTCTTTGACTAAACTCTGAATTTTTGTCATTTTTAAATAAAAATAACTGCCAGAATCGTAAAATATCCAAAATTGGAAATTGCATCAAAAAACATATAACTAATTAACAATAAGAAATTTAAATCAAAAAAAACATATTTTTTGCGTTTAAATAATAAATTAGGTTACGCTTGGCACGCATTATGACTATTGGAAAGCATAATAAACTTAAAAAAATATTCATTAATATAAAAATAGTTAGAAACATGAACATAAAACCGCTAGGCAACCGTGTGCTTATTGAAGTAAAAGAAGCAGAAACAAAAACTGCTTCGGGATTAATTATTCCCGACTCTGCCAAAGAAAAGCAACCAAGAGGTACTGTAGTAGCCATAGGTACCGATGAAAAAATAGAAGTAAAAGTAGGCGATACCGTTTTATATACAAAATTTGCTGCCAACGAAGTAAATGTGGACGGTAAAAATTATGTGATAGTCAAATCGGAAGATATTATGGCTATTTTATAACTATTGAAGTAAAACACAATTAAAAATAATATAAAAATATATAAATAAAATGGCAAAAGAAATAAAATTTAATATTGAAGCAAGAGACCTTTTGAAAAAAGGAGTTGACCAACTTGCAAATGCTGTTAAAGTTACATTAGGTCCAAAAGGACGTAACGTGGTGATTGAAAAGAAATTTGGCGCACCACAAATTACAAAAGACGGCGTAACTGTAGCTCGTGAAATAGATTTGAAAGATAAATTCGAAAACATGGGCGCACAAATGGTAAAAGAAGTTGCTTCTAAAACCAATGACGATGCGGGAGATGGTACTACAACTGCCACTGTATTAGCTCAATCAATCATTACAGTAGGTTTGAAAAACGTAACTGCTGGCGCAAACCCAATGGATTTGAAACGTGGTATCGACAAAGCTGTTGCAAAAGTAGTTGAGCATTTAAGATCGCAAGCTCAACCGATAGAAGACAATAAAAAGATAGAACAAGTTGCTAAAATATCTGCAAATAATGATAGCGAAATAGGAGCTTTGATAGCTGAGGCTATGGAAAGAGTGAAAAAAGAAGGTGTTATCACTGTAGAAGAGGCTAAAGGTACTGAAACTCACGTAGATATTGTTGAAGGTATGCAATTTGACAGAGGTTATATTTCGCCTTATTTTGTAACCGATAGCGAAAAAATGCAAGCAGTTTTCAACAATCCTTATGTACTTTTGTACGATAAGAAAATTTCGCGAATGCAAGATTTATTGCCTGTATTAGAGCCTGTTGCACAATCAGGTCGTCCGTTGGTCATTATTGCAGAAGATGTTGATAGCGAAGCTCTTGCTACTTTGGTAGTGAACAAATTGCGTGGTGCTTTGAAAATTGCTGCCGTTAAAGCTCCGGGCTTTGGTGATCGCAGAAAAGAAATGCTTGAAGACATTGCCATTTTGACAGGAGGAACTGTGATTTCGGAAGAAACCGGCTTAACATTAGAAACTGCTACTATTGATATGTGCGGTATTGCTGAAAAAATTGTAATCGACAAAGACAATACTACTATTGTAAATGGTTCAGGTTTAAAAGAAAATATTGATGCAAGAGTGAGCCAAATTAAAGCTCAAATGGAAAACACAACATCGGACTACGACCGTGATAAATTGAAAGAACGCTTGGCTAAATTAGCCGGAGGCGTTGCTGTTCTTTACGTGGGCGCTGCTACCGAAGTGGAAATGAAAGAGAAAAAAGACCGTGTAGAAGATGCTCTTAGCGCAACTCGTGCCGCTATCGAAGAAGGAATTGTTCCGGGTGGTGGTGTTGCTTACATTCGTGCTATCAAAGCGTTGGATAAAGTAGTTACTGAAAATGCAGACGAAAAAACTGGTGTTGATATTTTGCGTAGAGCTATCGAAGAGCCTTTGCGTCAAATAGTTGCTAACGCTGGCTTGGAAGGTTCGGTGGTAGTAGAAAAAGTAAAAAACGGCAAAGGAAGTTTTGGATACAATGCAAGAACTGATAAATACGAAAACTTGTTCCGTTCGGGTGTAATTGACCCAGCTAAAGTTACTCGTGTAGCTCTTGAAAATGCGGCTTCGGTTGCAGGTATGTTTTTAACTACCGAATGTGTTTTGGTTGATACTCAGGAAGAAAACATCAATTCGATGCCTCCACAAATGGGTGGAATGGGCGGAATGGGTGGCATGATGTAAAAGCCAATTTCGTAAAAAAACAAAAACGTGTTGAGGAAAACCTTAACACGTTTTTTTATTTTTGGGGAAACTAAAATCAAAGAGACTTTTGAAAACGAACAATTTGAAAAACAAATCATTCGTTTTTATTTTTTTACCCATTTAAACAGTAAACTTAAAAATACCTAAGTCTTTAAGGTCGAAGTTTTTGATGTAAGCCGCTTTGTCTTTGTTTTGAGCTTGAGCCAATTTTAAGAAAACAACAGTATTGTTCTTGAAACGTGCATCTCTTTGAGTATCAATAAGCAATAAATACGTAAGAATGATGTTTCCTGCCATTTCTACCATACGGCGAGCGTGGAAGTCGATGTACTCGTTGTTGTTGAGTGAAGTAACTTCGCTAACAATGGCTTCGTATTCGTTGGTCATTTCGATTAATTGAGTGCGCAAATAATCGTATTCGGGCAAAATTTCCATTTGCTCATACACTTTTATTTGTTTCAAATAACCTCCGGTGGTAACGCCACGAATAGCTGCAACGACTTGCAATTGCGATGT
>DZBP01000005.1:0-19684 GCA_022729915.1 Draconibacterium orientale
TTAATGTTTAATTATTAATGTTTAACGATTAATTATTCTATTTTAAATGAACAATTTAACAATTTAACAATTTAACCATTGAACAATAGAACAACAGAGTTATGGGAAAAGCAACAGGTTTTTTAGAATATAAAAGAGAAGTTCCTGAATCAAAGCTAGTTGAAGAGCGCGTTCAGAACTACAATGAAATATATAAATCGTTTTCGAAGCGGAAAGTTGAGCGGCAATCGGCTCGCTGTATGGATTGTGGTGTTCCATTTTGCCACAACGGCTGCCCGCTTGGAAACAACATTCCCGATTTTAACGACATGGTTTACAAGCAAAATTGGGAAGAAGCGTATAAAATTTTAGTATCGACAAACAATTTTCCCGAATTTACCGGAAAAATTTGTCCGGCTCCTTGTGAGGAATCGTGTGTTTTATCTATTAATAATGACGCTACAACAATTAAAAACATTGAAATTGCAATTATAGAACAAGCCTTTGAAAATGGTTATGTGCATGCCAATGAACAATTAATTAAAACGGGATTTAAAGTTGCCATTGTAGGTTCAGGTCCTGCAGGTTTGGCGGCGGCTGCACAGCTCAATTTAGCCGGACACGAAGTAATTGTTTTTGAGCGCGATGACAAAATTGGTGGCTTGTTGAGATATGGAATTCCAGATTTTAAACTCGAAAAATGGCTGATTGATAGGCGTTTAGATGTAATGGAAAAAGCTGGAATTACATTTAAAACCAACACAAATGTAGGAATTGATATTTCAGCTAATGAGCTGATTGATAAGTTCGATGCCGTTCTTTTGGCAGGAGGAAGTACCTTGCCGCGCGACTTACAAGTGCCTGGTAAAGAGGCAATAGGCGTACATTTTGCAATGGATTTTCTAAAACAACAAAACAAACGAGTAAGCAATATTTCTTTTGTTGAAGCCAAAATTTTAGCTTCCGGAAAAAATGTACTGGTAATTGGCGGCGGAGATACAGGTGCGGATTGTGTAGGTACAAGCATACGACAAGGTGCAAAATCAGTGCTACAAATCGAATTGATGCCAAAATTGCCCGAAAAAGTAAGCTCGATGAGTTCTTGGCCCGAATGGCGACAAATTTTACGTACAAGTAGCTCACATTTAGAAGGTTGTAAACGTGAATGGAGTGTTCAGACCAAAGAATTTATCAAAAATGAAAAAGGAGAGCTAAAAGCTGTGAAACTTATTGATGTAGAATGGAATTACGTTTCGGGCAAAGCGCAGTTTTCTGAAATTGCCGGAACAGAACGTATAATTGATTGCGAATTAGTGCTTTTAGCAATTGGTTTTGTAAGTCCAGAACATTCAGGTTTACTGGATAATTTATTGGTTAAATACGACGAACGTCAGAACGTAAAAGCAGATAATTTCCAGACATCGGTGAAAAAAGTTTTTACTGCCGGCGACATGCACATAGGTCAATCGCTTGTAGTTAAGGCTATTTCAGAAGGAAGAGAAGCTGCCTATCAAATTGATGTTTTCTTAACCGGAAATTCAGTTTTAGAATCGAAAACAAATTCGTTGATAAATATAGTAAAGTTTTAAGGTGTTTAAAAGAGCGACAATTTTTGCACAGATTGTCGCCCTATTTTTAAAATTTCAACAAAAATTCAATGAGATTCATTCGTATAATTCCATCATTATTAGTTGTTTGATGTTTGTCCATACTCAAAACATATTTTGGATAATTGTCTTTTATTTGTTTTAAAGCAAAAAATTCTCTATCGATAGTTGATTGATTATTAAGTAAATAAGCTACTTGTATATATACTTTTTGGTCGTTTTTTTCGGCTACAAAATCAATTTCATATTCATCAAATTTTCCTATATATATTTGATAATTAGACTGTTTTAATTTTAAAAAAATGATATTTTCAAGTAAACCTGCTATTTCACTTTCTTTGTAGCCATACATTGCGTTTTTAAGTCCAATATCCGACAAAAAATATTTTTCATAAATATCCAAAATCCGTTTTCCTTTTAAATCATAGCGCTTTACTTTGTTAATAATGAATGAGTTTTCGAGGTATTGCAAATAATTTTGGAGCGTATCCAATCCCATATTTATATTTTGCGATTTCAGGTAATTTGAAATGCTTCTGCCCGAAAAAATATTTCCAATATTATCAAAAATGTATTTTGTTATATTTTCAAAAACAGGAACGTTTCTAATTACATAGCGTGTAATAACATCTTTAAGTAAAATAGTGTTATACAGCGAGTTAAGGTATTGAAAAATAAGTTCTTCGTTGTAATCTAAATGATGTACAACTGGAAAACCTCCATATTTTAAATACAAGTAAAATTCTTCTTCATTTACCTCAATAGATTTTGATCGGAAATTTAAAAACTCTTCATAACTTAATGTAAATATGCTAAATTCAATATAACGTCCGGAAAGTAAACTAGCTATTTCTGATGAAAGTAAATTAGCATTTGAACCCGTAATAAAAATGTCGTATTCTTCTTCTGCAAAAAAAGAACTTATCGCTTTTTCCCATTCATAAATTTCTTGAATTTCATCTATAAAAATGTATTTTTTTCCTGAAATTTCTTTGAAATAATTAGAAATATATGAATATAAATCGGTATAATTTTTAATGAAATCAAAGTTCAAAAGTTCTTTATTTATATATATAATTATCTTATTTTCAATATTTTGAGCTTTAAGCTCATCAATTATTTGTCGCATCAAATAACTTTTTCCGCTGCGCCTTATTCCGGTAATAATTTTTATTATCGGTTTGTTTACAAACGCTTTTATTTTGTTTAAATAATATTCTCTTTTAATTATTGTTTGCATTTTTTTTGTTTTTAGAAATGTTTTTGCAAAAATACAAAAAGTGTTTGATATATCAAACACTTTTATTTAAAATATTATTTTTGTTTGACATACCAAACACTTTCATAAAAAATAATATTTTGTTTGATATACCAAACACTTTTGCTAAAAATCTTTTTTTGTTTGGTATATCAAACACTTTTGTTTAAAATTGTATTTTTCTCCGGCACATAAGCATTTCGTTGAACTAAGGAAAATTATAAACATTTCGGAAGAAAGAACAAAAATCTAAAATTATTTTTTAAAATCAAAAAAAGACACTATCTTTGAAGATTAAAAAATAATTATAAATATCTTATTTTTAGTTATTTATATATATTTTTATGAAATTCAAATTGTATCTATAATTTTTTTAAAATTCGTTTATTATTGGTTATTGTAAAAAAGAAGTAATACAATGTGTTAATAATGAACAACTAACTACTGCTTTATGTTTAAAATTTATTTCGAACACAAAATAATAAATGTAGGAAATCATAGAAATTTTAACGAGTTGAGTGGCGACGAAGGTGTTTATACTTACAATCGCAATACGAACTTAACTCCGATTGTAAAGCGCTTAATATCAAGCTATGACACGACTGAAATTTTTATTATCAACTCAGATGAAGATGCATTTTGGAAAGATATTTTCAAAAATTTTAAATACAAAGAAGCAGCTGGAGGTTTGGTTTTCAACGACAAAGATGAATTTCTAGCAATAAAGCGTTACGGAAAATGGGATTTGCCCAAAGGTGGAATTAAAAAAGCAGAAAGTTCTCGCAATGCAGCAATGCGTGAAGTAACCGAAGAAACAGGAATTGACGAACTTAAAATAACTGATATTCTGCCAATTACGTTTCATATTTATATTCAAAACGACGAACTGTTTTTTAAGAAAACGTATTGGTTCAAAATGAAAACATCGTCTCAAAAAACTCCTATTCCACAATTAGAAGAAGATATTACTGAAGCTAAATGGTTGAAAAAGAGAGAAATAAATGAAATTACTTCAAACACGTGGCATTCGTTGTTCGATTTGTGGAAATTTGTTTAATAAAAGTTTTTATAAAGAGTTTTGTTTACTTGGAAAATATTAAAATTTGTATTTTTAATATGTTAAATAAAAGAGAGTGAAGTAATAAATAATTTTGTATATAATTACAATAAGTGCTTGAAATTTAATTGATTAAAAATATGTTTACTCATAATAATACAATGCGAGTACTTATCCTTGTGCTATTTTTAATATTTCATTTTTCTACTGTATTAGCGCAAATACCCGAAATTACTCAATATTCAGATACAATTATAGATGGAAAAAAAGTAGAAATTCGCAAAAAAACGAATCAAAATTGGAGTTTACTTATTAATGAGATTATGGCTCTCAACTCAAAGTCTTTATCTGACGAAAATAAAGAATTTGACGATTGGATTGAAATTTTTAATTTTGGCGAAACACCTGTAAATTTAAATGGTTTATATATTTCAGACGATTTGAATTTTCCTCGAAAATGGCAAATAACTTCCGACATAGTTTTGCAACCGCGTGCATATTATCTCTTTTGGGCAGATAATCAGCCAGAACAAGGTAATGGGCATTTGAATTTTAAGCTTGAGGCGGAAGGCGAAAACCTGGCAATTTATACCAACGACCTTATATTAATTGACCAAGTTCATTTCCCTCAGCAATTTAACGACATTTCTTACGGTCGAATCAACAATTCATCAGAAATCTGGTCTTTTTTTCAGAAAACAACACCATTAACGTTAAATAGTTTGCAATATTCTTTTGATATTTTACCTGCGCCAATTTTCTCAAAACAGGGAGGATTTTTTACCGAAGAATTTTTTTTAAGCTTGTCATCTCCAAGTGGTGCTAATATTTTTTATACACTCGATGGTTCAAAACCAAGTTCTAGTTCTCTGAAATATTCAAATCCAATAGAAATTAATAAAACAACTCTTTTTAGAGCTTGTTGCATAAATGATGGACATCTTAACAGTGTTATAAAAACGCATACATATTTTTTTGATGTGAATTTGAATTTACCAATAGTTTCAGCTGTTTCAGACGAAAAAAACTTTTGGGGAATCAGCGGAATTTTAACGAATATTTATTCAGGAATAGAAACAGAAGCGCATTTAGAGTATTTTGATAAAAATAAAAATCTGGCATTTTCTATTAACGGCGGCTTAACAATTCATTCACCAGATGGGCGCAATCAGAAAGCTTTTCGTTTTTATACACGCAGCAGATACGATTCCGAAGAAATAAATTACAAAATATTTTCACAAAAAAATCTGGCAAAATTTGAGCGTTTGGTTTTTCGTTCGGCAGGAAATGATATGCTACAAAGTGGATTTACGCACCTGCGCGACCCACTCATTCACGTGCTTAATGGAAGTTTAGAAAAACCTGCGGATTATTCTGCTTATCAACCAGTTAATTTGTTTTTAAATGGTCAATATTGGGGAATTTACAACTTGCGCGAACACGAAGATTTGGAATACATTGAAAATACTTTTGGTGAGCAAAATAACTTGGATTTTTTGGAGCATGTCTTTGGTTATACAGGTTTGCGCTATGCAATTGAAGGCAATTGGGCTGCTTACAATGCAATGAATGAAGCGTTGAAAACTACGGATTTATCAAACACTGAAAATTATAATTTCTTTAAGGATAGTGTTGATATTGAGGAATATATAACTTATTTGAATGTCGAAATTTTTTCAGGAAATGCAGATTGGATTGCCAACAATGTCAAATTTTGGAAAGACAAACCTACGGGTAAATGGCGTTGGGTTTTGTGGGATTTAGACCATGCTTTTGGGCTTCCTTTTGAATATAATGGTGTAAATTTTGCTAGTCCGAATTGGAATACTTTAGCTAATTTGTTAAGCATGAATGGCTTTAGAACTGGCGACAATGGTTTTTATAATGTATATATTCGTTCGTTTATTAAAAATGAGGAATTTAAACAGCAATTTATTAATAGAGGAGCCGATTTGTTGAATACAGTTTTTGCTCCTGAAAATACCTTAAGAGTTTTGGATTCGCTTAAAAGTCAAATAGAACCTGATGTGCAAGCACATTGCCAAAAATGGGGTAGCAGCTTGGCTGAGTGGGAAAAAAAAACACAGACAATAAAAGATTATTTGCAGGTAAGACAAGCCAATGTTTTTGAGCATTTCAAAACCGTTTTTGACATTCAAAAAGCATCGATAGTTGTAAAAATATTTCCTGAAAATGCCGGAAAAATTAGGATAAATACTATCAAAGTTCCAAACAATTGGACAGGCTCATATTTTGCCGAGATTCCTATCGAAATAGAAGCAATTCCAAATAGAGGATTTGAATTTGCTAATTGGGGCGAAATTTCAAAAAAAACTGCAAAAATTAAGATTTTACCAAGTGAAGGTTTAGAAATAGTCGCTTATTTTAACTCTAAAGAAGAAATAATTAATCCAGTAATAAATGAAATAAATTACAATTCACATTCCGATTACAATTCAGGCGATTGGTTTGAGTTGTATAATCCATCTAATCAAGTTATTAATTTATCGAATTGGAAACTGAAAGACAGCAATGAGGAAAACGTTTTCTTTTTTCCTAATATTAATTTGCAGCCAGAAAGTTTTTTTGTATTTTGTAGCGATGTTGCAAAGTATAAATTAACACACCCTCATTCCTCTAAATACTATGGAAATATAGGTTTTAAATTTTCATCAGAAAAAGAAACTTTATTGTTGTATAACCCAGTAAATGAATTAGTTGATTCTGTATCATATATTTCGGTTTATCCTTGGTATTCTGCAGCCAATGGGCAGGCTTATACTTTGTCGCTTCTTAACCCGACATTTGATAATGCTCTGCCTCAAAATTGGGGAATAAGCAATAATAAAGGAGGTACACCGGAAAGTAAAAATTTCGATATTTTGTTAAATTTTGAATCCGAAGAAAGCAGTTTTGAAGTAAAAATTTATCCGAACCCAATAACTGATTTTTTGCAAATAGAACTCCCAAAAAACGAAAAAGTGGAGGTATTTTTATTCAATATTTATGGAAAAATGATAGTTTTCAAAGAAATTTATTCCAATACATTTATTGAAATGCAAAATTTGGCTTCGGGCATTTACATACTTAAAGTAAAGAATTTTAGGCAAATATACACTCAAAAAATTTTGAAAATTTAAACGCATTTTTTTTTTTTCAAAATAAAAATAAAAACTTATAACAATAGTTTTAGAGTTATGAAAAAAATATTATCTTTGCCGCTTGTTAAAAAAAAGGAAAAACAAAACTAAAATTAATTATAAAAACAATAAACATTTTTTGAATGGCTACTTTACAAAAAATTAGAAATAAAGGAGGACTACTAGCCGTAGTAATTGGCTTCGCTTTATTAGCATTTATATTAGGTGACGTTATAAATTCCGGCAATCGGTTCTTTGGTAATGACCAATTTATAATGAGCGAAGTAGGCGGTGAGAAAATAGATTATCGCGATTTTCAGGCTACATTAGACGAGGTTATTGAAGTGAATCGAATTTTTGCAGGCGGAAGAACTCCTAGTGCTGAAGAAATGCAAAATTATAGAAATCAAACTTGGGAGCAAATGGTGAATGAAATCATTATGAATGAGCAATATGATGAGCTCGGCATAGAGGTTTCTAAAAACGAATTGTTCGAAATGGTAACTGGTTCAAACGTAGATCCTGTGGTTCAACAGTTTGTTATTCAGGTAGTTGGTCAGTATGACCCTACTTTTATGATTAAATTTTTGAAATCTATGGACCAAGACCAAACTGGCGACAGCAAAAAGATTTGGTTATTTATAGAAAAAGATATTGAAAAACGCAGATTGTTTTCAAAATATACAAGCTTGATTTCTAAAGGTTTGTATATTCCAACCAAAGTAGCTGAGAAAAACTACAAAGAAGAAAAAACAACTGTTGATTTGGAGTATGTTGTTGATTACTACAACAATTTGGTAGATTCTACCATTAAAGTTTCTGACGAAGAGTTAAAAGCATACTACGAAAAAAACAAAAAATACTACAAACAAGAAGCTTCGAGAGACATTTTGTATGTAAGTTTTGATGTTGTTGCTTCAGAGGAAGATAACAAAGAAGTTAAAGAGTGGGCAGACAAAATGTACAAAGAACTTCCATCGGCTGACGATATCGAAGTTTTTGTAAACAGAGAATCTGACGTACCTTATGATGGTAGAAATTATACAAGACAAGAGCTTATTAATCAAGGTTTTGATTCTACTTTGTTTGACAAATCGGTAGGATTTGTTACCGAACCAGCTTTTGTAAATGGTGCTTTCCGTTTGTCAAAAATTGTGGATAGAACGTTGGTTCCTGATTCAGTAAAAGCTCGCCATATTCTTGTAAGTTTCCAAAAACATGAAAAAGCAAAAGCTGAGTTTATTGCTGATAGTATAAAAACACTCTTGGTAGAGAAAAAAGCTGATTTTATTCAACTTGCTATGTTGCATGGTGAAGACGGAACGGCGAAAGAAGGCGGCGATTTAGGCTGGTTTGGCGAAAAAGCGATGGTAAAACCGTTTGAAGATGCTGTTTTCCAAGGAAAAGTAGGCGATATTAAAGTTATTGAAACTCAATTTGGTTTCCATGTAATTGAAATTACCGGAAAAAGTAATCCAGTTGAAAAAGTAAGACTTGCTGTAATTTCTCGTTTGGTTGATCCAAGTTCTAAAACTTTCCAAGCATTTTACGCTGACGCAAGTCGTTTTGCTGGTGAAAATCAAACTGCCCAAAAATTCAATGCTGCTATAAAATCTAAAAATTTAATTGCACGTACAGTTCCAAATTTGAAGCTTATGCAAGACCAAATTGCTGGATTAGACAATCCACGCCAATTAATTCAATGGGCTTTCAAAGCAGAAAAAGGCGAAGTTTCTGAGGTTTTTGAATTCGGAAGCAAATATATAATTGCTTTATTAACAGAAGCTAGAGAAAAAGGAATTGCCGATTTTGAACAAATGAAAGGCGAACTTACTTTTGAATTGAGAAGAGAGAAAAAAGGTAAAATGCTTTCTGACAAAATGAAAGGTGCATCAGATTTGACTGTTTTAGCTGAAAAAGTTGGAGGAAAAGTAAATCCAGCAACTGGAGTTAGCTTTATGTCGTTCCAATTACCCGGTGCCGGAATTGAACCTAGCGTTTTGGCTTATGCCACAACTATCGGTTTAAATAAAATTTCTGAGCCAATAGTTGGAAATATGGGCGTGTACGTAATAAAAGTTACAACCAAAACCGAAGCTCAAGCGATTGCTGATTATTCAGTTTACAAAAAAAGCATGGCACAAGTGCTTCAATCGAGAGCTACTTACGATGCATACAAAATATTAAAAGAAGCTGCTGAAATAGAAGATTTTAGAAATAAATTCTATTAGTAGTTTTGGAATAAAAAATTTTCGATACTTTATTAAAAAGCTGTTTGCTAAATATGTAGCAAACAGCTTTTTTATTTTTTTTAAATGTAGCGGAAGTAATTTTCAAGTTTTTTGTTTAATAATTTGTTTGTAAACTTGCACTAAATTATTTTTGATAAAAAATGTTTCTCAATTAAAATTAGAGTATAACGTAAATCTGATTTAGTTGAATATTTTATTATTGTAAGTAATTTTAAATTAATTACTTACAAAATGTTAATCTCAAATAAAATAGTAGAAGTGCTTAATTATTCGATAAAAATAATAGAATTATGAAAGAAAAAATAGCAGAAATGTTGCTCGATATAGAAGCAGTAAAATTAAGTCCTCAAAAACCATTTACATGGGCATCTGGTTGGAAATCACCAATTTATTGCGATAACAGAAAAGCCCTTTCGTACCCGCAAGTGCGTAATTATGTACGTGATGCGTATGTGGAAGTAATTAAAAAAGAATTTGCCGAAGTAGAAGTAATTGCTGGCGTTGCAACTGGAGCCATAGCGCAAGGTGCTTTGGTAGCTCAAGCGTTGGATTTGCCAATGGTTTATGTTCGTTCGTCGGCTAAAGCACACGGAATGACTAACTTAGTGGAAGGTGTTGTGAAAGCTGGACAAAAGGTAGTAGTTATTGAGGATTTAATTTCTACCGGAGGCAGTAGTTTAAAAGCAGTTCAGGCTTTGCGCGAAATGGGTTGCGAGGTGCTAGGTTTGGTGGCTATTTTTAGCTATAATTTTGATGTTGCAAATCAAAATTTTACTCAAGAAAACTGCAAACTTTTGACATTGAGCGATTACGAGGTTCTTACTCAAATAGGCTTACAAAAAGGCTTTATTACAGAAAATGATTTTGATAATCTCAAAAAATGGAGAGAAAATCCAAATACTTGGGGACAATAACGATTCGTGTAATTAAAAAACTGACAAATGACAATAGAAATAGATAAAAATTCGGGTTTTTGCTTTGGAGTAGTTTATGCAATCGAAAATGCCGAAAAAGAACTAGAAAAGAATAAAACTCTTTACTGTTTGGGCGATATTGTCCACAATAGTGTAGAAGTTAAACGTTTGAATGACAAAGGATTGATAACTATTGACCACGAACAACTCAGTACCTTGAAAAACACCAAGGTTTTAATTCGGGCGCATGGCGAGCCACCTGAAACCTACAAAATTGCTTTGGAAAACAACATTGAGCTGATAGATGCATCGTGTCCGGTTGTTTTGCGCTTGCAAAATACGGTGAAAAAAGGGAGCTTTGAAATTGAAAATCTGGGCGGGCAAACGGTTATTTTTGGCGAAAAAGGACATGCCGAAGTAAATGGTTTGATAGGTCAAACCAATGGAAAAGGAATAGTAATCAGCAATAAAGCCGATTTGGAGAAAATTGATTTTACAAAACCGGTAAATATTTTTTCACAAACGACCAAAAGTCCAATCAAATACAATGAATTGATAGAAGAAATTAAATTGCGATTGGAAAAAAATGGGTTAACTTCCAGCGAAAATTTAGTAACTAATCAAACCGTTTGCGGGCAAGTGTCGCATAGAGATGTTCAATTGCCCGAATTTGCAAAAAGACACGATGTGGTAATTTTTGTGAGCGGAAAGAAAAGCTCAAATGGCAAAATGCTTTATGAAGTTTGTAAAAAATCCAATACAAATACCTATTTTATTACAGATATTGACGATTTGGATAGGTCATGGTTCAAAGAAACGGATTCGATAGGTATTTGTGGTGCAACATCAACACCCAAATGGTTGATGGAAAAAATTTCGGACTATATTTCAACCTACACAGTTTAGTTTTTTCAGTAAAAATTAATATCGGATTTTTAAATAGCAAAAAAATCATAAAATTATTTGTTTTTTACTAAAAAAAAGTTAAAATTATTTTGGAAAACATTCTTATTGTAACTATTTTTACGCATAAAATAAAGAACAATTTTTTATAAAACATATAGAAACCAATTAAGAATTATGGGACAAAATTATAAAGGAACCATCGGAATTTTAACAGGCGGTGGCGACGTACCGGGCTTAAATCCAGCCATTCGCGCTGTAACCATTAGAGCTACTCGCGAAGGTTATAGAGTAATCGGTTTAAGACGTGGTTGGGCTGGTATTACTGAGCTTATTCAAGATAAAGATTTTGATAACTCAAACAATTTCATAGAGTTAAGTGAGGCTTTGGTAAATAGAATTGGTAGAACAGGAGGTACGTTTTTACATTCTTCTCGTACACGCCCAAGTCACATGCCGAAATCGGCTGTGCCTGAACATTTACAAGAAAAATATAATCAGGATATTAATGACCTTACACCAACTATTTTGTCGAATTTGAACTGGTTGGGCATCGATTATTTGATTCCAATTGGAGGCGACGATACTTTGAGCTACGGTGTGAGATTGTATCAAGAAGGTTTTAAGGTAGTTGCAATTCCAAAAACAATGGATAACGACGTTCCCGGAACTGATTATTGCATTGGCTTTAGTACTTGCGTTACTCGTACTATCAGTTTAACCAACACGTTACGTACTTCGGCTGGCTCGCATGAGCGCATTTTGGTACTCGAAGTTTTTGGTAGATACGCTGGATATACTGCACTTTTGCCAACTATGGCAGGTTCTGCCAATCGTTGCGTAATTCCTGAGCATCAGTTTGATATTGAGAATCTTACACGCCTTATGGTAGAAGACCGAAACCGCAATCCAAGTAAATATTCAGTAGCTTTGGTTTCGGAAGGAGCAATGTTTGCCGGTGGCGAAATGATGTTTGCCGATGCCGAAAAAGATATGTTCGGTCATGCTAAACTCGGTGGAATTGGAAACCTTGTTTCAGCCGAAATAAAAGAACTTTCACCAAAATACAATCACGGAAAACGCATCAATACTATTTATCAAAACTTAGGCTATATGGTACGTGGTGGAGACCCTGATGCGATAGATTCAATTGTGCCAATGGCTTTTGGAAACTTAGCTTTAGACTTGATTTTGAGCGGAATACATGGTCGTTTGGTGATTTTGAAAAATGGACGTTACGACAATGTACCGATTGATATTGTAAAAGGTTTCAAAAAAATAGATGTTAGTCGTTTTTATGATACTGACCGTTTGCGTCCGCAATATCGTCAGTTTGTAAATCAACCATTGTTTATAATGACCGGAAGTTATTAAAAAATTGCATGAAATCGATAATTTTAAAGGTAGTTGAAACTATTCAACTGCCTTTTTTTGTATCTTACAGAATTTGACTAAATTATAATTTAGCACAACTGCTATTTTATTTGGTACAAATATTTTTGTTCTTAAATTAATATCAAACACTTAGCTAAATAAATATACAATTAATTTTGGTTTACTACATCTATTGGTCATTCATTTTTTATCTAACATTATTTTAAAAAATATCTGACGTTACCATTTTTTCATTTTCGTTTAAACAAAGCAATCGTTTGTTTAGTTCTTAAAGTCTGAATTTTTTAAATCAAGCAAGGCGAAATATTTTTGATTATTTATTAATATTCAATAGAATAGTTTAATAAATATCTGATTCACTTAAATTAATATACCGCGTTTATAATAGATTAACTTAAAATTAACTGTGATTTTAAAAAAAATGTTTTACTTTGCACTTAAAAAGGGTTTGTTTTTTTTAGACATTAGATTTTATTAGAATGAATTCTTTTTACAGAAATATTAATATTCAATGAGTTAATTGAACAATATATCTGGGACAAAAAAAAATCATAAAAACATAAATAACACATGGCAAACATAAAGCGAATTGGTGTATTAACCTCAGGAGGTGATGCGCCCGGAATGAATGCAACAATAAGAGCAGTAGTAAGAACAGCTATTTTCTACGACATTGAAGTGTTTGGAATTTACAAAGGCTATAATGGATTGATTGACAACGAATTTAAGAAATTAAAATCTAAAAGTGTTCGTGATATTGTTCACAGAGGCGGAACATTTCTGAAAAGTTCTCGAAGCGACCGCTTCAGAACTCCCGAAGGAAGGCAGCAGGCTTATGAAAATTTGAAAAAAAATGAAATTGATGCACTTATTGTAATCGGTGGAGACGGTTCGTTTATGGGAGCCGGAATTTTTTCAAAAGAACATGATATTCCATGTATTGGATTGCCCGGAACTATTGATAATGACATGTTTGGAACTGATTTTACAATCGGTTATGATACTGCACTTAACACTGTGGTAGAGGCAATTGACAAAATAAAAGACACTGCCGGTTCGCACGAGCGCATGTTTTTGGTTGAGGTAATGGGTCGTGATGCTGGTTTTATTGCACTTACAGCCGGAATTGCTACAGGTGCAGAAGCAATTTTTATACCTGAGGTTGAAAATCAGGTAGATACTTTATTCGATACTTTGAAAGAAGGAAAAGTAGATGAAAAAACCAGTAGCATTATTATTGTAGCTGAAGGAAGCAAAGGTGGTGTGCACGAAATCGCTAAGCAGGTAAAACAACTTTATCCAAATCTTGATATTAGAGTAAATGTACTTGGACACATGCAAAGAGGTGGTTCGCCAACGGCTTTTGACCGTTTCTTGGCTAGCCGCATGGGAGTCGCAGCCGTGGAGGCACTTCTCGACGACCAAAGAAGTATTATGATTGGATATGTAAACCACGAAATTGTTCACGTTCCATTTAATAAAACCATAAAAAAACAGCGAAATCTCGATGGTGGTTTGATGAAAGTAGCAAAAGTTTTATCAATATAATTGTTTTTAATGGCAAAATTTGGCTAAATTTAAAGTTGTTTTTGAATTAGCTTAAATTTTGCTCTTGTTTTTTTCATTTAAGAAAAAACATTGCTTTTTATAGCTATTTCAAAATCAAAAACTTAAAAAATAAAAGGATTTTTTTTGAAAAAAAGTAACTTTTTTGTAAAAAAAATTTTGCTAGTATCTAAAAAAATATTTCCTTTGCAGCGCAAAACCAAAAAATGGTGAGTGTAGCTCAGTTTGGTTAGAGCATCGGATTGTGGTTCCGAGGGTCGTGGGTTCAAGTCCCATCATTCACCCGCTTTTTTCCAAAACTGCTTTGTTTTTTACAAAGCAGTTTTTTTTTGTTTAAATTTTGCTCTATTATTTTACGATATAGCTTCAAAAAAAGAAATTGGTTATGGAAGTTCTATAACATCACCTTGAGTATGGTTTATTTCATTTTTGGGAGTAAAATTGAATAAGTTTTCAGGGTTTGTTAATCGAACAATGCATACATCTTTTATTCGTTCTATTTTCACTATATCTAAACCTAACCCGTTAGTGGATTTTTGGCTCGACCAATAGGCAACATGCGGAACACCATCAATTTTGAGCCAACCTAAAAACACAACAGAATGTCCAATTCCAGTTTTCCAGCTGATATTCATAAAATCGCCCGGAATGGCTTGCTCTGGTTTGATTTTTTTCCCCATTTGAGAGTATTCAACCAAAGCATCAAAACTGCCATAACCATCTGAGTTCCAAACTCCCCAAAATTTTACACCGTCGTTGCGTCGGCTTCCGTCAGGTTCTTGCATGCGCATAAGTTCGTGTCGAGTGGGTTTTAAAATGCTGTCGTTCATAATTAAATTTAAACTTTCGATGAAAGCCGTGTAAGATGCGCCGCTGCAATAACTTGTTGAGCGTGGTGCTTTAAGTACTTCTTTTCCAAGTAATTGCAAGTCATAACCAATGGGCGATTCGGGTGGATTTGCCTTAATGCCAGTGAAATAACCGCCTCCGTCGCGAAATTTTGCTTGAATTGAGTCAATCGCTTGCAAAATGTAGCAATTGTAACCTGTTGTGTATTTTTGAGCAAATTTGCTGTACGAAAAACTGCTGTCTATTTTCAGGTCGAGTGGTTTGATAAGTAAAAATTCGCTTGGGGTTGGGCTTGGAAATAAATTTATTCGTCTTTTTTCTTGCGAAAAAGAGCTTATCCAAAGTAAAATTGATAAAAATAAAAGGGTTTGTTTTTTCATTTTTTAGAGTTTAAAGGTTATTTTTATGAAATTAATTTGTCAAATTTTCCGAAATTTTATCGATTAAATCAGTTCTCATTTTTTGCATTTGTTCAAATACCTTTTTATTTGTTTTTTGTAAGGAATTATATCTAAGTTTTGCCTTATATTTAACCCAAAAAGTATAATAATAATGGGCAAAATATCCACTTGGCAAAAGACTGAACAAATACACTAGCAAAACTACCCAACTATCAGTAAATAAAGAAATTATTCCCATCTGGGCTAAATGAATAAAAGGAATTAAAAATGTGAAAAACACAAAACGCACTGAGCTATGAAATTGTGGGTCTTTAAATTTTTTATTGATAATTCGTTGTGGTTGAATGGCAAGCAAATTGTTCAAAAAACCATACAAAAATACCGGAAAAAGTATTAAAAAAGCTAAAAATTCGCCAAATAAAGCAATTGAATTAAATTTTTCTTTTTCAAAAAGCCAATTTCTCAAATTGAATTTCTTTAAGTTTTCGGAATATTGATTTGCAATTTCAACTATTTCTTGAAATTTGGAAGCATCTTTTTCATGAGCTTTTGCCAATAAATTTATAGTTGCTTGACCTGCTACAATATCATTAACTCCTTTATTTTCAATATTTAGCTTTTGAAGCATTTTTGATTGAAATACAATTTTGCAAGTATTGTAAGCAGAATAGTTGTTCAAATCTTCAATATGTATAATGCATTTTTTGAGTTCGTTAGCAATTTCATCGCGCAATTCGGCATTGGCTCTGGCTTCATTTTCCACAAACAATTGCTTGTATTTCAAAACACTAATGGGTTTTCCGAAAATAACTTTTACATCTGCCTGAAAATTAAAGTAGTTTGAGTAATAAATTCCGGCTGGTATAATTTGCAAATCGAGATTGAAATCGCAATTTGTCTCGGAGGTAAAAGCCATTCGAGTAATCCCTTTTTTGAGAGGAAGGAGGTGGCGTTTATCGAAATGCTGGGCTTCCGGAAAAATAACGAGCGGCACGTTGTTTTGCAAAATTTGAGCTACTCTTACAAACATATCGTGGTTGAATTTTAGATTTTCCTTTCCGTCTCTAATTCTGAAGGAAGGAATAATCCGCGCAAAAACTAAAAACCGTGAAAATAGATTTTTTGTTTTGAATAAGTCTGCACGGCTAATAAAAACAGGGCGTTCGAGCGATTTCATTACAACCAATGGATCCATTAGCGCATTTTGGTGGTTACCGGCAATGATAAATGCCTTGTTTTTTGGTAAATTTTCTAAACCTTGAATGATAAATTTTCGATAAAAAATGCGCAAAAAAATGTCAAAAATACTGCGACTCAATTTATAAAGTATTGAAAATTTATCTAAGCTTTTGAAATCTTTTAAAATATCCATAACTTTCAGTTTTTTGTTCAAAATTTCTCCTTTTAAGCACTTAGACAAAATAAATTGTATATTTTTTTTGCTAAGTGCTTAAAATTTATTTAATTACAAAAAGATTTACTCCAATTAAAAAAACACTGGTGCTTAATTGCTTTTTACAGTAAAAAGTTTAAAAAAATTAGACTGAAATTTACTTTTAACTTCTTCAAAATCAAGTTTATAACCAAGTTCTTTTTGCATTGAAGTTACACCTTTATCTAGCCCACAAGCGTTGATGTGATTAAAATAAGACAAATCGGTATTTACGTTAAGAGCAAAGCCATGCATAGTTACAAATCTGCTGGCTTTCACACCAATAGCACAAATTTTCCTTTCTTTTTCAGCTATTCCGGCATCGAGCCAAACGCCGGTTGCATATTCCAAACGCTCCGATTTTATTCCGTATTCGGCTAAGGTTAAGATAATTGCATCTTCCATTTGTTCGATGTAGGTTCGCATTCTTAAACCGTATTTTTCCAAATCAAGAATTGGATAGCCAACTAATTGACCATAACCATGATACGTTATATCGCCGCCTCTGTCGGTTTCATAATACGAAGCATTAATTGTTTTTAGAAAATTATCGTTTACAAGTAAATGGTTTTGCTCTCCACTTTTTCCAAGTGTGTAAACATGAGGATGTTCGCAAAGAATTAAATAATCTTCAACCTCAGTTTTCAAAGAGTTATTCGTTTCATTTGCTTTCAGCTTTTCAGCTATAACTTGTTGAAATAGTTGTACCTGAAAATCCCAAGCCTCTTTGTATTCTATGTTTTTTAAATCGATGTATTTCATTTTTTTAGTTAAATATTGTTGTAAATGTTAAAAAATATGTTTTTCCGCTTTGTACGAAGAGCGTACAAGTGGGCTACTTTCAATAGCTTTGAAACCTTTTTCGAGTCCAATTTTTTTGTATTCGTCGAAAATTTCTGGAGATATATATTCTTGAACTTCAAGATGTTGGCGAGTTGGTTGTAAATATTGACCTATTGTAAAAACTTTGCAACCCGAAGCCAAAGCATCGTCCATTGTTTGAAGAATTTCTTCACGAGTTTCGCCAAGTCCAAGCATAATGCCAGTTTTGGCTATAATGCCAGAATTTGCAATGTGTTTGAGCACTTTTAAGCTAGTTTCGTATTTTGCTTTTGTGCGAACCAAAGGAGTCAGTCTTCGAGTAGTTTCTAAATTGTGAGAAATTACTTCGGGCTTTGCAGCAATTACAATATTAAGTAATTCGGTTTTTCCGTCGAAATCTGGAATTAACGTTTCGAGAGTAATTTGCGGGTTTAATTCTTTAATTTTTTCGATACTTTCAGCCCAAATATTAGCTCCTCCATCAGGCAAATCGTCTCTATCTACTGAGGTTATTACACAGTGTTTCAAGTTCATGAGCTTAATTGTTTCAGCCAAATTTTGAGGTTCTTTGGTATCAACGGCAAGCGGTTTACCGGTTGGTACGTTGCAAAATTTGCAGGCACGCGTACAAATATTGCCCAAAATCATAAAAGTAGCCGTTCCACGTCCCCAGCAATCGCCCATATTTGGGCAATTTCCGCTCGAACAGATGGTATGAAGCTTATGTTTTTTTACAATTGTGTTTATTCGAGAATAATCTTCGCCTTCAGGCAATTTTATTTTTAACCAATCGGGTTTTCTTTTTATGTTCATTTTTTCTGATGTTCAGTTGTTAAATTGTTCTTTTGTAGTATATTGCAAAAAAAATACGTTTCTTGCACACTGTCAAAATTTGAGACAAAAATACGTTTTTTTTGTAAAATTTGAACATTTGATTTTATAACTTTTATTAAAATGAGTTTGAAAATAAACTATTTATTTTACTTAAAAAAATAATGCTGATTTTAATCTTTTGTTGCTAAGTTTTGCTATTTTTGCTTTTTTACTATTATTTATTTGTTAGAAAAGATTTTTTTTTAGTTTAATGTTCAAATTTCCTTTATTTTTCGTAAATTGCATAAAAAATACTAAAATGCTGCAACAAAAAGAAATTTTAGACTATTTAAAGAGAAACCAAAAACTGTTTGTTGAACAGTTCAATGTGGTGAAAATCGGTATTTTCGGCTCGTTTGCACGCAACGAACAAACCGAAGAAAGTGATATTGATATCATAATTGAAATGCCCAAAGAAACTGAAAACATATTTGAAAAAAGGCAAAATCTGAAAGAGTTATTGAGCAATCATTTTTCAAAACCTGTTGATGTTTGTCATCAAAGAGCTATAAAACCGATTTTTCGTGAATTAATTTTAAAAGACGTAATTTATGTATAATAAGGAATATACCATTGTGCGTTTGCTAATTGAAACGGTAGATAAAATATTTAAATATACTAGTGATTTAAAAAACGCTGATGAATTTGAGTACGATTGTGAAAGTTTTGATGCTACTGCAATGAATTTCATTATATTAGGTGAAAGTATATCAAAATTATCAGAGAATTTTAAGAATAAATATCCCACAATAGAATGACGAAAAATTTATGCTTTTCGCAACGATTAGCACACGATTATTTTGGAATTTTACCTGAAGAAGTTTGGCAAATTATAATAAAGGATTTACCTGATTTAAAAGCACAGTTGCATAGAATAATAGATGATTTGAAATAAATTTTCTGTTTTTTATCTTTATTAAGTGTCAATTTTATAAAAATAGAAAATGTAAAAAAAAGAATTTATAACTTTTATTAACTTATATTAAAGCCCTTTAACAATAAAACGATTTATCTTTGCAGCATAAAAGAAATAAGTAATTTGGTTTACATAATTAAATTACAAAAAGTTTTTTTCATAGTAAAAAGTTTAAGTTAATAAAATTAAAAGCCTCACCGAGATGGTGCGGCTTTTTTGTTTTATACCCAAATAATTTTATTAAAATGATTACTATGATTCAAAATATAACTTTTATTAACTTATATTAAAGCCCTTTAACAATAAAACGATTTATCTTT
>DZBP01000005.1:19784-37095 GCA_022729915.1 Draconibacterium orientale
TAATTTGGTTTACATAATTAAATTACAAAAAGTTTTTTTCATAGTAAAAAGTTTAGGTTAATAAAAAGTTATTTAAAGCCTCACCGTGATGGTGCGGCTTTTTTGTTTTGATACGATTGCAATTATCTTGAATTTAGAAAATCATAAGGTCTTTTTAAAAAAAATATCCTATTTCAGTATAATTGTGTATATTTGCAAAAAAAATAGAAACAAAACAATCAATCTTTTTCTTTTTAATAATATATAAAATATTGAATTATAGTGTTTTAGGTTGATTATAAACGTTAATTTAAAAGTAAAATTTCAAATGAATTTAGAATTAAGTGAACAAGAATTAGTACGACGAAATTCTCTCAACGAGCTAAGAAATTTGGGTATAAATCCTTATCCGGCAGCACAATACAAAATCAATGCTACTTCAATAGAAATAAAGGAGAATTTTAAAGCAGAACTTAATAACTATCAAGAAGTTGTAATTGCTGGGCGCATTATGAGTCGCCGCATTATGGGAAAAGCTTCTTTTATTGAAATTCAAGACTCTTTTGGGAAAATTCAGATTTACATAAATAGAGATGAAATTTGTGAAGGCGAAGACAAAACATTATACAACATAGTATTTAAAAAATTACTCGATATTGGCGATTTTGTAGGAATAAAAGGAAATACTTTTATTACTCAAACGGGAGAACTTTCAGTGAAAGCAAAAGAACTTGATGTGCTAGCAAAATCCTTACGACCATTGCCAATAGTGAAAGAAAAAGACGGACAAATTTATGATGCTTTTACTGACCCAGAATTACGTTACCGCCAAAGATATGTTGATTTGATTGTAAATGAAGGCGTTAAAGAAACTTTTGTAAAACGCACTCAAATATTTAATTCAATGCGTGAGTTTTTCAATTCTAGAGGATATTTAGAGGTTGAAACTCCTGTTTTGCAGCCTATTCCGGGTGGAGCAGCTGCACGCCCGTTTGTTACTCACCACAACGCTTTAGATATTCCGTTGTATTTGAGAATAGCCAATGAATTGTATTTGAAGCGATTAATCGTAGGAGGTTTTGAAGGTGTTTATGAATTTTCAAAAAATTTCCGCAATGAAGGCATGGACAAAACTCACAATCCAGAATTTACGGCTATGGAAATTTATGTAGCCTACAAAGATTACAACTGGATGATGGATTTTACCGAAGAATTTCTAGAAAAAATAGCTTTAGATGTAAATAAAACAACTGAATTTTCAATTGACGGAAAAGACATCTCATTCAAGCGACCTTTTCCTAGAGTTCCTATTCTTCAGGCAATTAAGTACCACACTGGCTTTGATGTAGCCGGAATGAATGTAGCTGAATTGAGAGAAGTTTGCAAAAAATTAGACATTGAAACCAACGATACCATGGGAGTTGGCAAATTGATAGATGAAATATTTGGCGAAAAATGCGAAGCAAAATACATTCAACCTACTTTTATAACCGATTATCCAACCGAAATGTCGCCACTTTGCAAGCGTCATCGCGAGAATCCTGATTTGACCGAGCGTTTTGAGCTCATGGTAAATGGAAAAGAATTGGCTAATGCATATTCGGAATTGAATGACCCAATTGACCAGCTACAGCGTTTTGAAGACCAATTGAAACTTTCTGAGAAGGGCGACGATGAAGCTATGTTTATTGATATGGATTTTGTGCGCTCATTAGAATATGGAATGCCGCCCACTTCTGGCTTAGGCATCGGAATGGACAGACTTGTGATGTTGCTCACCGGAAATGTTTCGATACAAGAAGTACTTTTCTTTCCACAAATGAAACCTATTAAAAAAGCAAAAGTGGATAATGTTGCTGATTTTGTAAATGCAGGTATATCAAGTGAATGGGCTGAAGTTCTCATGAAAATGGGGTATAAATCGGTTAAAGAAATTAAAGAAGCAAAGGATTCAAAATTACACCAAGAAATTTGTGGATACAACAAAAAAAATAAGTTGGGATTTCAAAACCCAACCATTGAGGAAGTAAAAAAATGGATTTTATAGAAAAAAATTTGGTATATTAAAAAATACTTTGTAGGTTTAAAACCGTAGAAAATATTAAAATTTGTGTTAAAAAAAAGGTACAAATGCTTATAGTTGCATTTGTAACAATATGATTAACAAAGTTTTTAATATTTTTTACGGTTTTTTTTATGTACATAAATAGATGAAAACTAAAGATGAAATAATTTTAGTGAACCATATTTCAGAATAAAAATAATTTCTTTTTTTAACTATTTTGGTATGAAAAACACGCACAAAAATTTAATTAACAAGTATGATGCGTTATTTATACGTATTCTAAATAAAAAATAATCTAAACTGGACAAAGTATTATGGAATTTTTTGAAAACTACAGAAAAAAGTACAACGATTTACTTATAGCCGTTGAAAATTTCGACATTTCGCTCTCAGATGAGTTTTATACTTCTAAATCGGTAAATACTGATAAAATTGTGAAGTATCAAATCCGGAAATTTGAAGTAACATTTGAAATGTTTTTGGAACAAATAAAACTTCATTTGGTGCGAATTCATCAAAAAACTAGCCGCTCTATGGCTTCTTTGATTATGAGTTTTTATAATTCAACACATATTTCGGAAACTTCTTATGAAATTTTACTGGAAATGAGCAATTATTACCGAAAAATGAGTATGGCTTATGAAGAAAATAATCCTAATTTTAATAGAACTTTATTTCATAAGTTAGAAACTTTTTATTCGACTATGTTGTTGTGTATAAAATACTTAGATTACGATGACTCAGAGTTGTACAAATTGAAACCCAAGCGAATTAGCTTACCCTCAGGTAAATTGGTAAGCGAATTTTAATTTATTGACTGCTATTTTTTTATAGCTTTAAGTACCAAAATTTAGTAAAGTAAATTAAATTTTGAGGGTCAGAACTGTTATTTTTTTTGCTATTTACTCTCTATTTTTCAATAAATTGGGAGCAAGTAGCTTTTTTTCTTTTTTTTAAAGAAAAAATTTTTGTTTTAAGAAAGTTTTTTTATTTTTATCTGTTTATTATGTCATTTTTTTAAAAAATATAAACAGCAAGAAATTAGATTTTTATGGATATTTCTTTTTACAATAGTTTTTTTGAGAAAAAACACAAAGTAGCAGTTATTGGAGGTGGAAGTTGGGCGACAGCAATAGTTAAGATGCTGATAGACAATATTAAGCCTAAATCAAAAATAATGTGGTACATGCGTAGCCCCGAAAATATTGCGCATATTTTGAAACACAAACACAATCCAAAGTACATTAGCTCAGCTACTTTAGATACTACACATTTAACTTTGACCAGTTGCATTAACGATGCAGTGCGCGAATCGGAAATTTTGATTTTTGTAATTCCAGCGGCTTTTTTGAAAAAAGCTCTTGAAAAATTGACCGAACCACTTTCAAAAAAGCTGGTAGTTTCGGCAATAAAAGGCATTATTCCGAACGATAATTTGATAGTGGGCGAGTATTTTATCGAAAAGTACCAGGTTGAACCCCGAAATGTGGGCGTAATTTCGGGTCCTTGCCATGCCGAAGAAGTTGCCTTAGAGCGCTTGAGCTATCTAACAATAGGCTCAAAAAACCTCGAAAACGCTAAGCTTGTAGCAAGTTTAATCGAAACCAGATATATCAGAACCAGCGTATCTACCGATATTTTTGGAATTGAATATGGTGCTGTTATGAAAAATATCTTTGCCCTCATGGCAGGTGTTGCGCACGGAATTGGTTATGGAGATAATTTTCAGGCAGCTTTGATTTCAAAAGCAATTCAAGAGATGAATCATTTTTTAGAAGCAGTTGATAATCAGCAGAGAAATATTAATAATTCGGTTTATTTGGGCGATTTGTTAGTAACAGCCTACTCACAATTTTCAAGAAACCGAACTTTTGGAAATATGATTGGAAAGGGCTATTCGGTAAAATCTGCTCAGCTTGAAATGAATATGGTTGCTGAAGGATATTATGCAACTCGCTGTATTAAAGAGATTAACGACAAATATAATATCGAATTGCCTATTTGTACTGCGGCTTTTCACATTCTTTACGAAGGAATTTCGCCAGCTTTGGAAATAAATTTACTTTCGCAAAGTATTGAATAACAGTACAATAAACCAAAAGCATTGACAAATTTGAATTTATCTATGCTTTTGAATTTTCTGAATACGTCAATTGTTTTTTCACATGTTTACCCGAAAATTTAGTTTCAATTTCTTAAGCGAATATTTCTTTTTATTTGTGAAAGAAGAAACGCTTATTTTGTCTTTTCGCCAACAAAATTATCTAATTTGTTTTTGAACAAAACATTGAAAGAAGTTAAGCTTCCATAAATTCGAGTTATATATTGCTGTAAATCAATCTTTTCGTCGTCTTCTAATTTTGCGCTGCTATTGATTCGCTGTTCCATAACTCTTAACCTATCACGCACCATCACTATTTTGTGAAAAAAAGTATCTATTGGCATTTCATATCCTTTCAACGTTTTATCGCTGGGTTCAAAAATCATTTTTCCGTTTTTCCATTTATCAGCAATGGTTACAGTTTCTTGAATATCAGAGAATTTCCTCAAAATATTTATCAATAAAAATTCAATTTGCTCAAGGCTTACTAAATCGTCGGCTGGTTCCAATTCATCAATTACTTCAAGTTCCTGATAGGATTTTGCAATTTTTCGTTGTCCAAAATCGATAAAAACTATCATGTAATAGTCTAGTTTTGTTTGAATTATAACTCCATTTCCATATTCTTTGTGCTTTACACGCGAGCCTATTCCAAGTTCTTTTCTGTCCATAATTTTAATTTTTAGTAGTGAGCCAAATTATAAGTATATTTTTAAAAATTTAAAATCAATTTATATAAAATGCAATATAATTTAAAAAACGCAAAAAAACAAATAAAATAAGCACTAGTGCTGTTTTAACTGGAGCAAACCTTTTTGTAATTAAATAAATTATAAGCACTTGGCTAAACAAAATATTCAATTTAATTTGGTTCACTACTTAATTTGTTTCATTTTAAACTGAGAGCAACAAAAATACCAAGATAATTTCCAATAGCATAACCAACTATACCTCCTGTAATACCCGAAATAATAATGTATTTGTTTTTTAATTTATCGGCAATCAAAGGTACAAAAGGTGGCGAGAATATAAGGCAGATTGAAATAATTATAAATGTATCGACATCAATTTTAAATAGATACGAAAAAAAAGCATGGAGAAGTACACTTCCAAAAACAACCCAAGTAACATATAAAAAAATATCAGTTGAGTTGAGAGCCGAAATTTCAGAGAAATCAGCCATACTTGCCACTATTAAACTAAAAGCGTGAATAAAATATAAACCAAGTTGAAACGAATTTTTTATTTTTCGCACTTTTTCTTGCGTCGTAGAGAGTATTGCTAGTGTAGTAATAGTTAAAATAACGGTAAGCATTTTTGAGTTTTCTGATACCAGAAAACTTAAAGCAATTCCAATAGCTGAAATTAGAATTGATAGAAACAGTGATTGAGGAAGAAACTTTAAATTTTCCTTTTTAAGTACTTTTGTAAAGTCTTGCGTATCGTCTATAATATTATCAATTTCTTGATTATGAATATTATACTTACTTAAATCGAATTTTGGCAAAACTAAACCTAATACTTTTTGCCCTATGGTGAGTATAAAAAAGAGATATAAAAATGCAATGAGCATATCAGCACCTGAAGTAACTATAAATAAGTCTGCCGGTACATTTAGCGCCGTTTTTATTGACGCCAAATTGGGCGTTCCTCCCGTGTAAACTCCTACAAGCATTCCTGCAACTCCATTCAAACCATCTACTTTAGCCGAAAAAAAATAGAATCCACTATAAACCGTTATAAGAAGTGCAATTATACCAAGCACAAAAGCTAATGCAGATTTTCCAATCATTTTTACCCAAGTTTTTACTTCGGCAGTAAAAAGTAACAAGGGAATTGCAAGAGGAATAAGGATTGTAATTAAAGTTTCCTGTACGTTAGTGAAATTATCTGGCAAAACATTGATGTTGGCAAGCAAAATACCTAGTCCATAATTTATTAGCACAGCACCAATTTTATCGAGCCAAGCATAACGAATACAGAGCCAAATGATTAAAATTGGAGCTAAAAAATAAAAAAGTACCCAAAGAATAGTTAATATCATTTTTCTTGTTTTTGAGAGTTTGTAAGCTGATAACGTTCAAAATATGCGTTTGTATCGAAAATTTTACGATAAGTTGCAAAAGTTCTGTATTTTTTTGCTCCTAAATTTTCAACTACTTTTAGCATTTTGGTATTAAAATCGCCAATCCAGGTCATTATTATGTCGTTATATATTTTTTTCGGCAAAATAGTTTCCTCAGCAAATTTAATCATTGCGCCTTCTACGCCCTTGCCTTGAAATTGCTTAGACACACCAAATGCCAAGCCATACATGGTATTTGGCGTTTTTTTCCATTTATGATAAAGGAATTTGAGCTTTGCCAGTAGATTTAAGTTGCCATTAAAATCCTTGAAAATTTGATTCAGTTCGGGCAAATTAACAAAAAAACCAATTGCGTTTTCGTTATAAAATGCAAAAATAAAAATATCAGGGTCAATTGCATCTTTCATAGAGCGAATTATTTTCAATGCTTTATCCATAGTTAAAGCTTTGAAGCCATCGTGAGTAGTCCAAGCATTGTTGTAAACGGTCAAAAAGTTTTCGGCTATTTCTTCCAATTTCATTCCTTTCACATTGCTGCATCTGAAATTGTTATCGTTTAAAATTTCTCTTGCTTTTCGTGCGAAAATATCTTGAACAGGCTCACTCAAAAGGCGGTGAAACATGAATTGTTCGTAATAGATTTGAAATCCATAATTTTCAAATAATTTGATATAATATTCTGGATTGTAAGGCATTAAATAGGTTGGAGGCGATGTAAAATTTTGAGTAAGTAATCCCCAAAATTCGTTATTAACACCAAAATTTATAGGAGCTTCTACAGCTTGCATTTCTTGTTGTTTTAGCCATTCTATTCCGGTATCAAATAATAAATTTGCTACTTCTTGATTATCAACACATTCAAAAAAACCTAAACCACCCGTGGGATAAGAAGTAGCGTTAGCTGTTCGTTTGTTGACAAAAGCGGCAATTCTGCCAACTATTTGGTTTTCTGAGTTGTATGCAATCCAACGTTCGGCTTTCCCAAAAAGAAATACCTTATTTTTTTTTTGCGAAAAAATTCGTTCAATATCTTGTTTCAAATGCGGAATCCAATTTTTGTCATTTTTATAAAGTTTAAATGGCAGCGAAATAAATTCGTTTTCTTCGTTTGGATTGCTTATTTTTTTTATTCTCATAAAAAAGTTGTGCTAAAATTCTTTCATTAGTAATTAAGTTGATAAAATAAAAAGCGGTAATTTTTTTGCTAAAGAATTACTAGTTTTCAAATGCCAAACATAATGAAATTATTTTAAAGCTTTGTTATTTTTATGCTAAAAAAGACTTTTTTGTATTAAAAATATCAAATTAACTGAATATAATATGAATTAATGCAGGTAAATATGGTTTTATAGTTTTAAAATTTTTTTTGCAACATAATAAAAAAAATCGATTAATATCTTCCTTTTTTTTCTTCAAATAAATTATAACGTAGCATAAATTCATGTGTACCTAAAGTGTTGTTTTGTAGGCTATTAAACATGTGATTGTAGGCATAAGCTATGTGAAACGAATCAAAAATTTGTAAACCGGCGTAAATTTTCATTAAGTGGTTTTGGTCGAGCAAATTATTGGCATCGCGGCTGTAAGTTATTGCTAACCAATAATTTCTAAGGTAAATGAATTTTAAATTTATATTAAGTTCAAATTGTTTGCTTTCATTGGTTTTTATCATCATGGAAGGCTCAACATTGAGCAGTTTATCAACATTAAATTCTTTTCCGAAGAGAAGAAAAAATTGCCTTTGCAAGCGATTATTTTCTTCATCGCGGTTGTAAAGATTAATTTTTGATGCAATAAGCTGTTGTGCCGAGAGGCTAACAAAGCCACCTTTCTTTTGATAATATATGCCAAAATTTGCATCAGGAAAATTAGAAGTTTCCATTTTTCCGCTTATAGCGGGGTCAAAATCGGCAGTTGTAATTCCAAGTTGGTCAAAATTTAAACGATAGGCAGCGAGCGTAACTCCCAGTGCAAGTTCTGGTCTTTCACGGATTATTTTTCCGGTTTTGCGTTTAAAATGTTTTTTTTTACCAAGAATAATATGATGAGAATAAGATAGTTGCATACTTTGTGTTGAGAAACTACCCGCTTTGTCGTTGAAAATACTAATAGCATAACCTTCTTTTTTCAATTTACCACTAATAGTAAAGAGTTGTGTAGCAGGCGCATATTCATCTCCTAACCATTGATGTCTGTCTATCAATACAATAGGAGTGTATTCTTCTAAGCCACAAAAAGCAGGATTTAGCAGAAAATTATTGAAAAAATAGGATTTGTAAAAAGGCATTTCTTGTGCTTTAGAATTGATTAGCAAAGCTATAGATAGTACTATTGAAAGAAATATTTTTTTTGACATAACTGCAAAGGATTCAAAATAAATTGGGTATTAAAAATTTTGTGCTAAAATAATAAATTACAATCTTTATACCAATCAAAAATTAATTTATTATATTTGCTTTTTATTTTTTAAGTAAAATAGTTTTTGATTTATATTGAAATTTTTCACTTATTTTCTTACAAATGTTAATAACCCGAAACTTGAAAATGGCAGACGTAATTCACATGGATTTTACGCTTTTGCCTACCATTAGCCGCTTTGGAATATCTCTGGGGTATGGTGAAAAAACTGTTGAAGAAATCTGCCAAAAGTACAGCGTAAATGTCGATTTCTTTTTGGAAGTTATAAATTCTTTTCACGATAAAAATTATTTTCCTGAGAAAAAATTTCGGGCATTTTCGTTGAAATACATTATCGATTATTTAAAAAGTGCACATAAGTTTTATTTAGAATATAAAGTTCCTAAAATTGAGCGACTTATAGAGAAATTAATAGAAGTAAGTGATTTAGAAAAGCAAACATTTTTGCTTTTAAAAAATTTTTTCCAAGAATATGTAAACGAGCTAAAATTGCATGTTAAAAGAGAAGAAGAAGAAGTTTATCCGTATATTATTAACTTAGAAAAATCTTTTTTGGAGAAAAAAATTACAAAAAAACTTCAAGAAAAATTGCAAGTTTATACAATTGGGCAATACCAAAAAGAACATGGAAATATTGAAGAAAAATTATTTGATTTGAAAAACATACTTATAAAATATGTTCCTATGCAAAAAAATAACAATTTGTGTAATAATATTTTATCAGAGCTTTTTAAGCTCGAAGAAGATATTAAAGAGCATTCTGAAATGGAAGAAAGAGTGATGATTCCGCAAGTAAAAGCAATGGAAAAAGCGTTGAAAAACGGAAAATTTGAAGTTGAGGAAATTTAATTTTGCTAAAAATAAGCTAAAATGGTTATTTTAATTGCCGAAAAATCGGATATAATACGAACCGGAATTCGATATATTTTGCACGAACAAGACAAAAATCAAATTGTAAAAGAAATTGAAAATCCGGATAAATTTAAACGAACAATAGAAAAAGAAAAACCTTTTCTGGTCTTTGGAAGTTCTGATTTTTTGAATGATTCTTATTTTTTAGGGTTAAAAATTTCAAAAGATAAAATTAAATATATAGGTATTTGCATGGGAGCTGTTTCACAATTTGGTGCAAATTTTTTATCCGATTCAATTCAAATTCATTCTACTAAAGCTGATATTTTTCGTATATTGCAGAAATTTTCGACGGCTCAGCCGCGTCATGATTTTGGAAAAAAAGACCACGAACTAACTACAAGAGAAATAGAGGTAGTTTGTGAAATAGCTAAAGGCTTAACTAATAAAGAAATAGCTGATAAATTATTTCTAAGTACACACACAATAGTAACGCACCGAAAAAACATAACACGAAAATTGGGCATTAAAACGGCTTCAGGATTAACGGTTTATGCCATAATTAACAATTTGATAGAAATTAATTGATTTTTAATATTATTAAAATAAGTTCAATGCAAAATGAAAAAAGTTAAGAAAATACTACTTATTATTTTAGCCGTTTTAGGCGTTGTGTTGTTGGCAGCTTTTGCTTTTCTTAGTTATATAAAAACCAGAGCTTTGCCAGATTATAATGAAAACATTCAACTCTCAGGAATTTCTGATGATGTGGAAGTTTTGCGCGATAAGCATGGAATTCCGCACATCTATGCTAAAAACGAAAAAGACCTTTATATCGCAGTAGGTTATGTGATGGCACAAGACCGTTTGTGGCAAATGGATTTGCTTCGTAGAGTTACAACCGGCAGATTATCAGAAATGTTTGGCGAAAAAACAGTGAAAACTGATCTTTTGATGCGTGCATTGCGTATGCCCGAAAAATCGAAAATGGTCATGGATTCACTTTCGCCCGAAATACTCCAATCGCTTGAATATTTTGCCGAAGGAGTTAATGAGTACATCGAAAATAACAGCGGAAATTTGCCGCCTGAATTTGCCGTTTTGGGCTATAAACCCGAAAAATGGGAAGCCATTCATTCCATAAATCTAATTGGTTATATGGCTTGGGATTTGACTTCTGGCTGGAAAAATGAGTTTTTGCTCAAACAATTGATGCAAAAATCTGGCGAAAAAGGGAAAATTTTTATACCCAATATGCCAAAACAGAAAAGTAGCATTTTTCCGGATTTTAAGCTAGATTCTACTTTGTCAGAAAAAACGGTTGCTTTTGTTGACCAAACGGCTACTTTGGAAAAATTGGGTGCAACCATTTTTTATGGAAGCAACAACTGGGCTGTTGCAGGAAAAAAGAGCACAACCGGAGGTGCAATTTTGTCAAACGATATGCACTTGGGCATTTTTACGCCTGGCATTTGGTATCAAATGCACTTAGTAATTGATGGAAAATTGAATGTTACCGGTTTGGCAGTTCCGGGCGCGCCTCACGTGATTGCTGGGCACAACGAGCGAATAGCTTGGGGAATGACCAATGTAATGCTCGATGAAACAGACTTTTACAAAGAAACGGTAAATCCTTCAAACGAAAATCAATACAAGCTCGATGGTCAATGGAAAGATTTTAAAGTAAAAGAAGAGATTATTAAAGTGAAAGATGCTGATGACCAAAAATTTACATTGAAATTTACACATCGTGGACCCGTAGTTTCGTATTTTAAAGATGAAAAAGACGATGTTCTTTCAATGCGTTGGCTTGGAAGCGATTACAGCAACGAACTTCGTACACTTTATCTTTTGAACAGAGCTAAAAACTGGGCGGATTTTAGAGATGCCGTGAAAACCTTTATTTCGGTAAGCCAAAATGTGGTATATGCCGATGTAGATGGAAACATTGGTTTACAAACTTGCGCTGGTTTAGCTATTCGCGAAGGTTCTGGAATTGAGATATATCCGGGCGATACTAGTCTTTACGATTGGAAAGGAATTGTACCTTTTGAAGAATTACCTTACACTTACAATCCTGAGTGCGGTTACGTGGCTTCAGCGAATAATAAAACGGTGGGTGATGATTATCCTCACTACATAAGTTACTGGTTTTATCCACCTTATCGCTACGATAGAATAAAAGAAATGCTCGAATCGAAAGAAAAACTTTCGGTAGAAGATTTCAAAAAAATGTTGGCAGACCAAAAATCGCATCAGGCTCTCAAATTTAGAAAAGACATCGTTTTTGCTGTTTCAAGTCAAAAGGACTTGTCTAAAAACGAGAAACTTGCACTTGATAGTTTAACTGCTTGGAACGAAGTAATGGATAAAAATGGGATTTCGGCAACTCTTTTCGACGAGTTTGTAATTCAATTTATAAAAAAAGTAGCAATTGATGAACTTGGCGAAGAACTTACCAAACAGCTATTATCGTCCAAAATAATGGCGCATAATTTTGTTGAAAATGTTTGGCTAAGTAAATCAGAATGGCTCGACGACACTAAAACAACCAATAAAGTTGAAACTTTTGAAAATATGGTTCAATTGAGCTTCCGAGCAGCCATTGCAAATCTAGAAAAAGAATATGGAGCAAGTCCATCAAATTGGATTTGGGGCGATTTGCACCAAATGACTTTGAGCCACCCAATGGGTTCGGTAAAAATTCTCGATTGGCTATTAGGCTTAAACAGAGGACCTTTTAGAGTTGGCGGTTCGTCGCACACCGTTTCTCCTTATTCTTATCCGCTCGATGGAAAATATACTGAATCGGCAACTGGAGCTTCGCATAGGCATATTTATTTGCCAAATAATTGGGACGCATCGCAAACTATCATTCCTTCAGGTACTTCTGGAATTCCGGCAAGCGATTTTTATTGCGACCAAACTCAAATGTACATCGACAATCAATTTCATGAAGATTTTATAACGCGCCCAAAAGTAGAAGCTGCGGCAAAATTTAAAATGAAATTTGTGAAAAAATAGTTTAAGGGCAGGCGAATTATTTTTTTTAATTTGTCTGCTTTTTATTTTTTAAAATCAAGCACCAGTGCTATTTTATTTGGAGCAAACCTTTTGTAATCAAATAAATTAAGCACTTGGCAAAATAAAATATACAATTAAATTTGGTTCACTACTTAACAGTAGAAAAAAATTTGTAAAATTATGTACATATCTGAACTCAGAATTAAGAATTTTAAATCATTTAAAGATGCCACATTTCATTTTAATTCAGAATTAAATGTTTTTACAGGCATAAATAATGCAGGAAAAACAACCGTTTTAGAAGCAATTGCATTATGGCACGAATGTTTTACAAAAACAATAATAAAAGCGTCAAAAAAAAATCAGAAATATAAATACAATTCAGGGGATTTTATATTTCCGGCTTACAATAGGTATTTTTCTTATGATGATATTGTTTCTATACGAAATCCAAATTATAATAGCATATTTTATAACTTTGATGAAAAAAATTCGATTATTTTAGAAGCTGTTTTGAAAAAGAATGACATTAAATTAATCTTGCCGTTTGAAATTAGACGAGCCAGTGGAAATGTTTATCATATTTCACAATATTTTGCAGAAGACTTTGACTATGTTAAGTTCAATTCTTTTTTTAATTTTAACCAAAACATTGAGAATTTTACTCCTATAAACATAATTTATGCATCTCCTGTAGCTAAATTGAAAACAAATGAAGCTTTTGAAACTGACCCTAAAATAAAAAAAGCCGTAAATTCTAGAGATTCAGTTGCTGTTCTTAGAAATAGATTGTACAATATGAATCGTCTAAAACCGGATAAATTTAAAGAACTCAAAAGCAATTTAAGCTATATTTTATTAGGAAAACATTTGCCGGAGGATATTCTTTTTAATTTTAATTCAGATAAACAGAAGCATATAAGTGTAGATGTTGAAATAAAAATACAAAATAGAATTTCTGATATTTCTTTGGTTGGAAGTGGAACTTTACAGATTATTGAAATATTATTGTCTGTTTTTGAAGAAATTGATTTTGAGGATATTAGTATAGTTTTACTTGATGAACCAGATTCTCATATTCATAGGGATATACAAAACAGACTTTTTGAAACATTAATGAAACATGTCGAAAAAAATGAGAAAAGGCAAGTTTTTATATCTACCCATAATGAAGGTTTGATACGAAGTACGCATCCAAAGTTTTTATTTCACTTAGAATCAAATGGTGCGCAAAAGTATTACCCTGTTATTAGCCAAGATATTTGGGGAATTAAGAAAGGTTTTCAGCCAAGTCCGAATGTTAAAATACTAGAATCTATTGGTAGTAATTCAGGTTTAGATATTTTAAATGCAATCGAAGCTGATAAAATTATATTGGTAGAAGGTAAAAGTGATGCTAAAATGCTTCAAATTTTAATAAACCAAAAAAATACTACGCTAAAAGTTGTTTATTGGAGCTTTGATGGTATTGATGAAATGTTTTTAACCATACAAGCAATAAAAATATTTTTTAAAAAAATTAAAAACTCAAAAACTCTTTGGGAAAAATCAGTTTTAGTTTTTGATAAAGATAAGCATTCTGAATCCGAAAGAATTAAGTTAGAGCTTGCTTTTTACCAAAAGTTGGGTATAAAAACTCATATTTGGAAATCATATACATTTGAAGCTGTAATATTTTCAGATTTAACCATTTGTGCCAATTTGATGGAGTTACTTTTTTCGTATTCATATAATTATACAATTGATATAGAGCAGATTAAAAATAAGATTCAACTAAAACTTTTGGAAATTGTTCAAAATAAGCGCAAAGAAATAGAAACAATTGAAACAGCAATAGAAAATAATCAGAAACACATTTATAAGGATTTACATGGTTATTTTACAAAAAGAAAAGATTTTCTTTATAAATTAAATATCACTGATATTATTTCTGATGATGAAATTATATTATTAAATTATATTCAAGAGTATAAAAAAATATTAGATGTAAAAACAATTCATACTCTTATGACAAAAGATGACGTTTTTGTAGTTCTTGAATCGTTAATTAAAGAATATTCATCAAATTTTGAGTTAAATAAAAATAGTTATTTTTTCGATATTTTGAATCTTGTTAATTTTAATATCTGGTATCCAGATTGGAAAAATTTTGTAGATAATTTAGTAATAGATTAAAATTATTATTATTTTGAAACGATAGAATAAATGCAACAACTTGAAAACAAAACAAATTTAGGTTTTTTCCCAACTCCTGTTGAGTTTTTGCCTCGAATTTCGGCAAAATACGGACACAATATTTACATAAAACGCGACGACCAAACGGGCTTAGCTAGTGGAGGAAATAAAACCCGAAAACTGGAATACCTTGCCAAAAATGCACTCGATTTAGGGGCTAATGCCCTCATTACCATTGGTGGACAACAATCGAATCATTGCCGACAAACAGCGGCAGCGGCGGCAAAATTAGGTTTGCAATCGTATTTGATTTTGAGAGGAGAAAAACCTGAATATTTTCAAGGAAATTTGTTGTTGGATAAGATTTTGGGTGCTAATTTACTTTTTGTTGGCGACAAAGATTTATTTCAAGAAATTAAAATATTAGCACAACAGCTTAAAGACAAAGGAATTGTGCCTTACCAAATTACAATGGGAGGCTCCGATGATGTGGGTTGTTTGGGATACGTAAATGCCATACAAGAACTTAAAAATCAAGAAGATATATTGAAACTTGAATTTGATGAAATTTATTTTTCTACCAGTTCGGGAGGCACACAGGCAGGAATGGTTTTGGGTAAGAAGATTTTTGACTTGAATGCCAAAATTATTGGTGTTTCAAACGATAAATCAAATATGGACGGTTTGCCTCTTGCTGAATACATTTTAAAAGTAATCAATTCGGCACGAAAAAATCTTTCTTTTGAGCCCGAAATTTCTATTTCAGAAATTCACATTTCAAAGCAATACAACGAAGCCGGCTATGGAGTTTTTACTGAAAACGAACAGTTTGCAATAACTGAACTAGCTCAAAATGAAGGAATTATTCTCGACCCCGTTTATACTGCTCGCGCTTTCTTTGGAATGTTGGATATGTTAAAGAATCAACAAAATAAGCACAAAAAAAATATTTTATTCTGGCATACAGGCGGTCAATCAGCCAATTTTAGTTACAATACTTTTTTTTAATTGAGCAATTTTTTTTTTTGCTTTTTATTTATTAATTTTAGGAAATGAAATGAGGCTGTCATAAAGTCATCTTTTGAATTATTCTATTAACGTCTTATCTGTATTTTGCTGTTTTACAGATAATTAAAATTCATTTGATAATTTAATTTTTTAGGCGACTCACTATTTAGAATCTAGTTCCACTTTAACAGGACTTCTATAAATTGTTTTCTACGATTACTTTTTTGGAAGTCCTTTTATTTTGACTTTTTTTATATGAAAAAAATATTTGATTATTTTCTGGTAAAGAATAATGAGGAATCTCTTATTATAAGAAATAAAGCTAAAACTTTAATAGCCATTAATTTAGTAGGTTCTGTATTTGTTTTTGCTTTTTTTATTTTAAATGTTCGCTCTAATATTAGACCAAAATGATTTAGGAAAAACGTTTCTTCCGTTTGTTTTGTTTATCTTTTTTATTATCAACTTGTTTTTAATCAGATATTTATCGTTTAAAATTGCAGGTAGTACATTTGCAACCTCTATAATTTTTATCGAGAGTTTAGGCGTATTGTTGAGTAACCATCACACTTCGGATTTATCTACTTATTTGTCAGGATTTTATATGATGATGGTAATGCTAAGTTTGGGTGCATTATTTTCAAACAAATGGATTTTGTTGTTAAATGCACTGTTTGTTTACATTACGGTTTTTACAATTTTTTTTACGTCGAAAGATTTATATACTCCCGAAATTTTGATTGAAGCAAAACGCGCGCTTGTTTTTTATGTTTTTGGTTTAACTGCATTGGTTATTATTTTCTTTTTACTTCTAAATATTACTGAGAAATCGACTCAAACTGAGGTAAATAACGTCAATCAAATTACAAAGAAAAATAACGATATGTTTTTCTTGCTCAAAAAAATTTCGGAAAGCACAAATTTACAAAAAACACTTAGAAAGAAAGTATTAGCCAATACCGACCAGTTGAATAGTGCAATGAATGAGCAAATTTTGGGTATGAATGAAATATCGAAAAATGTAAATGAAATATTAACTTCGATACAAAAAAGTGCTGAAAATGCGCAAATTACTATTTCCAATGTAAATAATATTCTTGCATCTGTAAAAAAAAGCGAACAATCGTTTAGGATTACAAGCCAAAAAGTGCATGCAATTTTTGAGAAAATTGGAGTGATAAATGAAATTGCTAAACGTACCGATTTATTAGCCATCAATGCAGCCATAGAGGCTTCGCGCGCAGGCGAAAAGGGTAGGGGTTTTTCGGTTGTTTCAGGAGAAATTCGTAAATTGTCGGAAAATTCACAAGTTGCTGCATCTGAAATAATTAGCTTTGTGAAAGAAACTATTCATGTAACCGATGAGTCTGAAAAATATTTGCTTTTGTTAATTTCGGAAATGTACGAAGTAGCAGATGCTATTAAGCTGATTGTTAATGATATAATACAGCGAAAAGAAAATGTTTCGTTGATTAATGACATTGTTACGGCTGTAAATAATAACTCACTTGCAAATTTTGATGTTTCCGGAAATTTGAAAGATTCTATGCGTATTCTTTCCGAAAATGCTAAGCAAATGGATAAATTATCTCAGATAAATAAA
>DZBP01000005.1:37195-48933 GCA_022729915.1 Draconibacterium orientale
AAAAAAAAGAATCATTCTAAATTCTTTTAAAATTGTTTCATTCAAAAAAATGTTTTTAATTTGCAATGCAAAATAAACAGCACTGCATTTTAAATTTTAAATAAATGGAAAAAATATATCTGGCATCTCAATCGCCACGAAGACAGCAACTTATGAAAGATGCTGGCTTAGAGTTTGAAGTAATCAACAAAGAGGGAATTGAAGAAATTTTTCCGGAAGGTCTTAAAAAAGAGCAAATAGCAGAGCATTTGGCTGTGCTAAAAGCAGAAGCTTATCCCGAAATTTTAGAATCAGGAGCTATTTTAATAACTGCCGATACCATCGTTTGGAAAAAAGGAAAAGTACTTGGAAAGCCTCAAAATGAAAGTGATGCTTATCAAATGCTAAAAAACCTTTCAGGTAAAAAGCATTGGGTAATTACTGGAGTTTGTATTCGTTCGCAACACAAAAAAGTAGTATTCCATTCTTCTACAAAAGTTTATTTTTCGCATTTAACCGACCAAGAAATTTGGTTTTACATCAATAATTTTAAACCATTTGACAAAGCCGGAGCCTACGGAATTCAAGAATGGATTGGGCATATTGCTGTGGAAAAAATAAGCGGTTCGTATTTTAACGTTATGGGCTTGCCAATTCAACGTCTTTATCAACGTCTGAAAGAATTTTAAACAAAGATATTAATTGCTAATATCATGTAAATCAGGCAAAAACAATACTTTTTTAATTTTAAATAAAGGTATATAAAAAAAGTGAATAAAATGTTGAAAAATTAAATTGAAAATATTTATCTTTCGCACATCAAATTTTAAAATATTAACCCCAAAATAATACTTAGAATTTAAGTTATGGCAATGACACTTATTGAAAAAATACTAGCAAATCATTCAAAATACGAACGAGTGAAAGCTGGTGAAATAGTTGATATAGAAATAGATGCACGAGCAGCTCGCGATTTTGGAGGTGCTAATGTGGTTAAAAATATGCAAGACAACGGGTTATCTGTAAAAGACCCCGACAAAACCTTTTTTACTTTTGATACCAATCCAACAGGTTCTGACCAAAAGTATGCTGCAAATCAGCAAATTTGTAGATTTTATGCACGCGAAAACGGCATTAAAGTTTACGATATAAATGTAGGTATCGGAACACATACATTCATGGACAAAGGTTTGGCTTGGCCCGGTTCTACTGCCGTTACTACCGATTCACATGCCAATATTTTAGGCGCAATCGGAGCTTTTGGACAAGGAATGGGCGACCAAGACATTGCAGCAGCTTGGGCTAAAGGCAATGTTTGGTTTAAAGTTCCGGCATCTGTCAAAATTAATATTTTAGGTAAAAGACCAGCTCATATTACAGCAAAAGATGTGGCTTTAAATCTGTTATCAAAGTTTGGTGCAAATTCACTTTTGGGTTATTCGGTTGAAATTTACGGACCCGAGGTGGATAAATTTACACTCGATGAACGCATTACAATTGCTTCGATGGGTACAGAAATGGGAGCAATTACCTTACTTTTTACTCCAAATCAAGATGTAATGGAGTATTGCGAGTTCAGAACCAAGCGAAAACTCGAACGCATTGTGGCTGATGTAGATGCAGAATATGAAAAAGTGTTTGGTTTAGATTTTTCAGAATTTGTAACGCGTGTATCTTTGCCCGGAAAACCTCACGATACCGTTGATATTATTGCTGCAAAAGGCACAAAAATAGATTCTGCATTTGTTGGAAGTTGCACCAATGGACGCATGCAAGATTTGCGCGCCGTTGCAGCAATTCTTAAAAACAGAAAAGTAGCTCCTGGCGTGGTTCTTAAAATAGTACCAACCACCGACGAAATTTGGCAAGAAGCTATGGACGAAGGACTTATTCGTATTTTTAAAGATGCAGGAGCATTAGTTTCCAACGCTGGTTGCGCTGGTTGCGCAGCAGGACAAGTTGGGCAAAATGGAGTAGGAGAAGTAACCATAAGCACAGGCAATCGAAATTTCCCAGGAAAACAAGGAAAAGGCAAAGTTTATTTAGCAACTCCTTCCGTTGTAGCAGCATCGGCAGTTGCAGGTTATATTACTACACCCGATGAAATTCCAGACGAACCTATGCTTTTTGAATTTAACCAAAAGCAATATTCGGCTAAACATGAAGAAAAAATTCCGGTATTTACTCCAACCACCGTTCAAGGCAGAGTTTGGGTAATCGAAGAAGATAATATTGATACCGATATGATTTTCCACAATCGTTATTTGGCTATTACTGAGCTACATGAAATGGGACAATATACATTTGATAATTTGCCCGGGCACGAGAGTTTTGCAAAACATGCTAAAAAAGGAGATATTGTAATAGTAGGAAAGAATTTTGGTAGCGGAAGTTCTCGTCAGCAAGCCGTTGATTGCTTCAAATCGCTTGGTGTTCAAGCTGTTTTGGCAAAATCATTTGGCGCAATTTACGAAAGAAACGCCATCAATGCTGCATTTCCAATTGTAACTTATTCTGATTTGACAAAGTTAGACATAAAATCTGGCGATAACATCAGCGTAAATTTTGAATCAGGCGAAATTATTAGTCTTTATAATAACGAAAGAGTTTTTGCACAGCCATTTTCAGAAGTTCAATTAGAAATTTATAAAAATGGAGGATTGTTTTAATACAACAATTTTTTATTTGAAGAGATATTATTTTTACAAAATTTAAATAATTGTAATAAAATGACTTTTTTGGAATTAGCAAAACTACGATTTTCATCGCGCAACTATAAGCCGCAAGCGGTTGAACATGAGAAGATTATAAAGGTTCTTGAGGCAGCAAGAATAGCTCCATCGGCTGCAAACAAGCAACCTTGGCAATTCGTAGTTTTTACTAAACCCGAAAGTTTGAGCAAGGCTTATCAAATGTATCACCGTGAATGGTTTAAAAAATCACCCGTTGTTATTTTGGCTTGCGCCGAAAAAAACAATGCTTGGGTTAGACCCGAAGACCAAAAAAATCATGCCGATATTGATTTAGCCATTGCTATTGACCACATGACTTTGCAAGCTACAGAGTTAAATTTAGCAACTTGTTGGATTTGTAATTTTTATGTTCAAAAAACAAAACAATTATTTAATTTACCCGCTCATATTGAGCCTATTGCCATTTTAACTTTGGCATATCCTCAGGATAGTTCTAACCCGGAAAGGCACAATTTTCAAAGAAAAAAACTTGAAGATATTGTGAATTGGGAAACTTTTAATTAATTTTGGAAATTATTTCAAATTATATCCTATATGAAAAATTCAATAATAATACATTCAAAAACAATTCATTTAGGATTTTTTTATAGATAAAAAACAAAAATTTAAATTATAAATATAAATTTATGGAAACTTTAAAAGTGAATGATTACGTGAAAATAAAAGAAAATGCGTTATTAAACGAACCGCTTATTGGAAGTTATACTGACTTTCATGGAAAAATTACTGAAGTGAGTGAATACGAAGGACAATCTCTTTTTTCAGTAGAATTTGATGCTCAAAGCCTTCTAAATTTACCTAATGAATTTATTATTGATGCAATAGCTTCGCTCGAAGAATATAGAGTTTACAATTTCTTTTCAACTGACTTGGTTAAAGCCGATAGAAGAGATACCGATGAGTTGTATGCCAAGGCACTTGAACAAACTATGGCTGTAGAGCAATCTTATTGGGACAATGAAGAGGACGATGACGAAGACTTTGACGATGATGATTACGACGATGAAGACGAAGATGAAGACTTTGAAGATGAGGACTTTGACGAAGATGAAGAAATTGACGATGAAGAAGCTTACCAAGAAGATGAAGATTTCAGCATCGAAGACCTTGAAGAAGACTTTGATGACGAAGACTTTGATGACGAAGATTTTGACGATGAAGACTTCGACGACGAAGCTTTTGATGATGAAGCTTTTGATGATGAAGAAGATAGCGAATTCAGATAGTTTTTTTACAAAAAATATATTGTAAATTATAGTTTAGAAATGTTTTCTCTATAATTACATTAAATTACAAATTCGTATTTTTTTTCTTTTTAATAAAAAGGTTGTTTGTTTCGTTCCTTAAAACGAAGCAAAGAACTTTTTTTTGGTTCTTTAAACATACAAAATGATGCGCATTTTATACATACATGGCTTTAAATCAACTGGAAATGCACTGAAAGCTCAAATTTTGAAAAAAAAATTTGAAAATGTTTTTTCGCCAACTATTCCAATTGTTCCAAACGAGGCTATATTATTTTTAGAAGCAGAAATGGTTGAAAATAAATTTGATTTGGTTATTGGCTCAAGTTTGGGGGGCTTTTTTGCTTTAGCACTACACAAAAAGTTTGGTGCTAAAACTATTTTAATCAATCCATCGCTTACTCCATGGGAAAGCCTTAAAAATCAGGTTGGTAATCATAAGCACTTTGAAAGTACTGAAACTTTTGATTGGAAAGCAGAATACAATCAACAATTGAAAATGATAGATTATCAATCAGAAAATCAAGTAGTTAAAGAAAACAAACTTTTTTTCTTTTTATCAACCGACGATGAATTACTCGACCATAGCAAAATACCCGATTTATTTCCAAATGCCCACATCAAGTATTTTGATAAAGCGGGACACCAATTTACTGCATTTTCACGAACAATTTTCGATATAAATAAAATATTGCAAGACGCTTAAAATAAATTATCTAGCACAATTGTATTGTCTATTGTTCCTATGCTATTTTCATTGTGCAATAGTCCAAAAGTTGTAATTAATGTGTTGAAAATCTGAAATTTATGCTTATTTGCATTTTTGAATAACTCATTTCTTACTCTAAGTTTTTTTGCATATTCTTTAGTTATTTGAAACTCGCTGGAGTAAAATTTCATTTCGCATAAATTTACTGCTTTGTCAGCTCTTTCTATCACCAAATCAATTTGAAATCCTTGATTTTGTTCATCTCCTTTGAACAAGAAACTACTTTCATTTGTGTAAATGCCACTTATTTTTAAACTGTCTTTTATTTTGTTTACGTGTTTTAAGCACAAGTTTTCGAAAGCAAAACCACTCCAACTTATCCATTGTTGAGTTTGGCTCAATTGCAGCCAAAATCCTGATTTACTTTGTAAATTTGGTTTTATGAATTGCAAATAAAAAAGCGAATATTCGTCAGTTAGCCTATATAGTTTTTCTTTCTTTTTCTTTCCATAAGGGTTGTAAGAAGTTATAAATGAAGAAGTTTCAAGCTCATCAAGTAATTTTGTCAGTCCACCTCCATTTGAAAATTTACTATGACCAATAATTTCATTTCGGCTAAAACCTTTCCAGCTTTTAGTTAGTGTTTCTATTATTTCGGTATGATTTTCTGAATTTTCAAATAGAGCAGCGTATAAATTAGTATATTCGTTTTTAAGTAGCCCTTGAGCACTAAAGCAAATAGAATCAATATTTTGAGCAGCAGTTTGACCCGATTTAATTTCTTTTAAATAATGAGGGATTCCTCCCATAACCATATAAATTAGAGCAATTTGGTATCTATCAAGGTTTATATTTCTACTTTTTAAATATTCTTCGGTTTCGGAAAGTGTAAATGGTTTTAAATTAATTATTTTGGTAATTCTATTGTGTAATCCGCCTTTGTTGTTTATAACCTTATCCAACATCCACGAAGCTGCTGAGCCACATATTATTATAGTAAATTCGCTATCACTAGCCCAGCTATTCCAAAAATGAGCAAATGCTTCTACAAAACCAGATTTATGTGTCGAAATCCAAGGGAATTCATCAAAAAAAAGAACCTTTTTTTGCTTATTTTTGATAGATTTTAAGTGTTTAGTAAGCAAATTGAATGCGCTTAGCCAATCTTTGGGCGTTTCTATCGGAAATTTACTTTTGCTGTATTGGGTAAGTTTTTCTGTGAAAATTTGTAACTGGTTTTCAGTGCTACCATTTTGTAAACCAACCATATCAAATGCAAAAAGCTTGCTATACAAATTGCGAATCATAAAAGTTTTTCCTACTCGCCTTCTTCCTACAACAGCTATTAAATTCGATTCTCCTGATTTTAGAGCATCTGAAAAAATTTCTTGTTCTATATGTCTTCCTACAAATTGTCCCATATTTTTTTCTTACAAATCTACTAATTAATATACATTTAGCAAAATTATTATTCGCTTAATCTTGCTTTTTTTCCGCATTAAAGCCAAAAATATTTTCTTGTAAGCTGTTTTGAAATTGATTTTTTATACAGTTTAAGCAGTTAATTATTGATTATTAACTGCTTAATTTAAAGAAATCATATAGATTAAGCAGTTAATATTTATTTATTACTCGCTTAATCCAATAAAAATACATAGATTAAGCAGTAAATATTTATTTATTATTAGCTTAATCTAACAAAAATAGATAGATTAAGCAAAAAATACTTATTTATTATTCGCTTAATCTAAATAAAATACATTGATTAAGCAGTTTATATTTATTTATTATTCGCTTTAAATTGTATTTTATATTGGTCTTAAAAGGAATATTCTTCGATTTTCTATAAGTATAAATATCTAATTATTAAAACTTTGATTAATCTTAACGTCCAATGAATATTTTGTAAATTAAATTTACGAAACTTTTCAATTTTAGTTTTTAGTAAGAAAAAATATTTGTAATTTTGAAAAAACAAAAAATAAAGAGTATTTATTTCAAATACTTGAAAATAAGCAAAATATCTTTTATTTACATACATTTACTACGGAAAAATGGGAAAAACGTTTGTTGAAAAAATATTTGATGCTCCAACAGGAAGCATTGTTTTTAAGAAACCGCATATTGTTCTTACTCACGACAATACGCCAAGCATTAAAAGCACATTTGAAAAAATGGGCGGACTGAAAATTGCAGATCCAAATCAACTTTTAATTGTGCTCGACCACAATGCGCCACCCACAAATGCAAAGTTAGCTACACAATATCAATTAGTTAGAGAAATTGTTAAACAACAAGGCATTGAAAAATTTTATGATGCAGGAAAAGGAATTTGCCACCAAATAATGTCGTATCATGCTGAGCCAAGCATGATTATAGTGGGAAGCGATAGCCATACTTGTACTGCCGGAGCTTTTAATTCTATGGCAGCCGGAATTGATAGAACGGAATCAGCAGGTTTGTGGAAGCGAGGCGAAACTTGGTTTAGAGTTCCTGAAACAATGAAAGTTACACTTCATGGAAAGCTGAATGAAGGCGTTTATGCCAAAGATATTTCACTTTGGATTATTGGTATGATTGGCTCAGATGGTGCAAATTATATGTCAATTGAATATCATGGCGAAGGAGTTAAAACGTTGGGAATTTCCGAGCGTATGACTTTGGCAAATTTAGCTTCCGAAATGGGCGCTAAAAATGCTGTTTTTCCTCCCGACGAAGTTTTGGCGCAATTCTATGGAAAAGAGCGCATTGAAAATGGAACTTGGGCTGATGCCGATGCAAATTACGAAAAGGAAATTGAAATAAATCTGTCGGAAATTTTTCCGGTAGTAGCAGCACCACACAATGTGGACAATGTAAAAGCGTTGGCTGAAGTTGCCGGAACGCCTTTACATCAAGGTTTTATAGGAACTTGCACCAACGGACGAATTGAAGATTTGCGACAAGCTGCCGAAATTTTGAAAGGTAAAAAAGTAAAAGAAGGATTTCAACTTTTGGTTACTCCGGCTTCGCAAAAAATATACATCGAAGCCATGAAAGAAGGTTTGATTGAAATTTTTTTAGAAGCAGGCGCAAACGTTCTTTCTGCATCGTGTGGACCCTGTTTGGGCACAGGACAGGGTATTCCGGCTGATGGATACAACGTAATTTCGACAGCAAACCGCAACTTTTTGGGACGAATGGGCAACGAAAAAGCAAATATTTATTTGGCATCGCCCGCAAACGTAGCTTACTCGGCACTTTTTGGCGAAATTAGAGATAGTAGAGGCATTCAAACCAACGACAAATTCCCATATTCAGTGGCTCAAAGTGCTTCATTAACTATTTCAGAATCAGATAATAGACTGTCTGATGGAGTTTGGAATTATGCCGATGTGGACAATTTGAATACCGACCAAATGTTTGCAGGAAACTTGACTTACAATGTTTTGAGTTCTGATGGCGTAGCTATAATGCCGCATTTGTTTGCTGGATTTGACACTAAATTTAGCAAAAATGTGCAGAAAGACGATATTATTATAGCTGGCGATAATTTTGGTTGCGGAAGCTCGCGCGAACATCCGGCTGTGGGTTTGGCTTATGCAGGTGTTAAAGCCGTGATAGTTAAGTCAGTAAATCGTATTTTTTATCGTTCGGCAATTAATCAAGGTTTACTTTTGATTGTGTTGCCAGAAGTGGTTGAAAACTACAAGCAAGGTGATACATTTGCTATTGATTTTCAAAAAGGCGAGGTGAAAGTAAACGATAAAATGTTCAATTTCGAACCACTTCCACAAAAGTTAATGGAAATTATTGATAAAAAAGGTTTGGTAAATTGGATGAAAGCAAATGCTTAATTCTCTTGCTATTCAATTAATTATAAAAAATAAATAGAAAAGCTCGAATTTTCGAGCTTTTTTTCATACGTTTAATTGATGAAATAATTTTGATATGAAAAAAAGTTTTTTTTACGCAATAAACTTTGTTTTTTTGTTATTTTTTGCATCGTGCGGTAATGGAAATGCGCAAAAAAACAATGCAAATCCTCCCATGTTGGATAAAATTGTAGAATTTACCAAGCAAAAAGGAATGAAAAATGCTTCTGTTGGTTTTTTGCTGATTGACACTAAAACAGGCAAAGAAATTACAGCATTTAACCCAGATATGAGCCTTTCGCCAGCTTCTACCATGAAACTTTTAACCACAGCAACAGCTTTAGAAGTTTTAGGTGCTGACCATCGGTTCGAAACCAAAATTCAATACGATGGAACTATTGACAAATCAGGTGTTTTGCATGGAAATATTTACATCAAAGGCGGCGGCGACCCAACTTTGGGATCTGATAGGTTTGAGTTTCATTATAAAAGTCCGTATTTTTTAGCTGATTGGGCAGATAAAATTAAAGCATTAGGAATCAATCAAATAGATGGAGCCGTAATAGGCGATGCTCAATATTTTTCTACCAACATAATTCCTCGTTTGAGAGCTTGGGAAGATATTGCAAACTATTATGGAGCAGGAGCTTGCGGGCTTTCAATTTTTGATGATTTGTTTGAGATTAACTTAAAATCTGGTGTTTCTGCCGGAGATACTACTTATATTCAGAGTATTGAGCCTGAAATACCCGGATTAATTTTAACTAATTACGTAAAAGCTTCAGATTCAGATGCTGATGAAGCGTTTATATTTGGAGCACCTTACGACTTTGAGCGCGAAATAAGAGGAACAATTCCAAAAGCAAGCAGCAATTTTAAGATTAGAGGAGCATTGCCCGATCCTGCTCATTTTGCTGCATTTACGCTTGAGCAATATTTGAAAACGAATGGAGTAATGTGTTCTAAATCAGCAACAACTGTCAGAAATTTGATTTTAGAAGGTAATTACAAATACACTCAACGGACTGATATTCAAACAACTTATTCGCCAAAACTTTCAGAAATTATTTACACTACAAACAAAGTTAGTTTTAATTTATATCCGGAGCATTTACTTAATCACATAGCAATTAAGCTTTTAGGCGAAAATGATTCGGAATCGGGAGCAGAAGCAATAAAAAAGTTTTGGGCTTTAAAAGGAATGGACATTGAAGGAATGTTTGTGAGAGACGGAAGCGGTTTGACGCGTTATAACTTCATTACTGCCAGACAATTAACCTTTTTGCTTAACTACATGAAAAATAAAAGTAAGTATTACGAAGCGTTTAATAATTCGCTCCCTGTTGCTGGAAAATCGGGAACTCTTCGCAATATGTGCAAAAAGACGAAAGCTGAAGATAATGTAAGAGCTAAAAGTGGCTCTATCAGTAAAGTACGTGCTTATTCGGGTTATGTAACAGCAGCTTCGGGTGAAGAAATGGCGTTTACAATTTTTGTAAATAATTACACATGTAGAGATGCCGAAATGCGTGATTATCTCGAAAAGCTTATGATAAATATGGCAGAACTCAATATTGTGAATAATTGACAATTTTGAAGTACGTCAAATTTTTTGCTAAAATAGTAATAATCAGGCAAAAATTTAAAGTATAATGCAAAAAACAAAATTAATTCAAATTTTTGGGCGAGTACAAAATGTGGGTTTTAGGTTTGCAACTGTTCAGAAAGCTAATGAATTGAATATTAAAGGCTTTGTGAAAAATATGCCCGATAAATCTGTATATATAGAGGCGCAAGGAACCGATTTAGAACTTGAGCATTTTTTGCTTTGGTGCAAAACAGGTCCGGATTGGGCAAATGTAAGCAATATAGTTGTAAATGAAGTACTTGCTACTGATTTTTTATCGTTTACTCGAAAGTAAAAAAAGCTTTTTTATTAAAAATGCAAATTTATAAATTTTGTGTAATTGTGCTAAATTTATGAATTTGCATTTTTTTAGAAAATTTTTGAATTAAGCAAACTATATTGCTAAAAAGATTTTATTCTGCCTATTTTGCCTCTTCAGCTTTACCAGTGCAATCCATTTTGTTTTTATCTATTTTTGGCTTTTTAGGTTCTTTGCCTCGGTCTGTTCGTTTACGATTTTTATATTCTAATTTTCGCTTTTTTTCTTCAATTTTCTTTTTCTGTTTGGGTGTAAGTGGTTTTTTTATGCTATAATCTCTGTCTCCTAGCTCGAAAATGCAGACAAATTCGGCTTCGGAATGTGTTTTGACAGACAAGCCAATGGTATTAAATTTAGTGTCGAAAATTGCTTTTCTTTGCTTTTTAGCAAGTTCCTCAGAAATGAAATTTTGCTCTGAACTACCTGCTAATATGCCAATTGCAATGTCCAAAGGTCTGTTTTGAGTATAAAGCAAAAGCTCTTTCACATCGAAATACCTTTCTGATTCGCAGATTTTTTTTATTCTTTCGGTAAAATTATGCGAACCGGTTTGACCTGTTTTTCCTTGAAAAATAGCATAGTTTTTAGCTAATTGGCACAATTCTTTTTCGGGAGTTAAAGGTTTTGCTTTTTTTTGAACCAACAAATCGCGTTTAAGTGAAGTGATTTGGCTGTTAGAATTTCCCACAGAATCAATGTAATCGTTCAAAATGGTTTTGGCAAATCGTTTTGAATCAATTCTGGCTAAATTGATATAAAATAATATCATCTTCTCATCTAAAGTAAGATACGAAATTTTATGAAAAGTGTTGGCTTTATTTAATTGCTTAGAACTCCAGCCAGTTTTATTTATATCAAAGTCTTTTCTTGAAAACTCTGTTTTCGATTTTATTTGAGCCAATAAACTAGAATAGGCAAAAATAAAAATCACAAAAATGAATTTTTTCATGTGTTTGTTCTTGTTAAAACCATAGCAATAAGTTAGTTATACTAAATATTACTTTCTGAATCAAAATATAAAGCCTATCATGGGCTGTTTTATTTGCTTATAGTAAATTTTATTTCCAAAAAAACTCGATTTTTGCAACTATTGTTATCTAAAAAAAATTTAGAACTAATGTATAACGTTTTTTTAGAAATCTTATTGAGTGAAAATTTTGAATTTCATTTGAATTGCACAAAATTATAATTAGTGTTAGAAAGAAAACTCCTTCTTTTTGAAAAAAAAGCCACAAACCCCTAAAGTGGCTTAT
>DZBP01000253.1 GCA_022729915.1 Draconibacterium orientale
AAAAAAAAGTAATAAATAATTGAAATGCAAAGAAAAAGCTTTCTACGAAAATTTCTTTTCTTAAAAAAAAATTAACTTCTTAAAAACTAAAAAATGAAAAAAATTTTTTTATTTTCAATTTTAACAATCTTATTTTCAAGTTGTTACATGACAAAAAAATCTGATGTATATTATGGAATAGATACATCGAAGAGTAAACATGTTGTATTTTTGGTGGATATTTCGGGTAGCATGGAAGGAAAAGCCGAAACCGATTTGCAAGGCAACATCATTGCTGCAGCCGGAAGCAAAGCAAGCAATGTGGTAGGCGATGCTGTAGGCGGACCTTTGGGAAATGTTATTAAAAAGCAGGCTAACAATCAATTAACAAAATTGGGAAAAGCCAAAAAGGAATTAATCCCAACCATAAAAGGTCTTTCGGAAGATACATATTTTACAATCATTATTTTTGAGAATGACGTAAAAACGCTAAAAAAAGAGTTAATGCAAGCAACAAGTGCAAACAAAGGCATTGCAACGGTTTATTTGGACAGATTGTCATCTGGCGGTGGAACCAATATTTACGAATCTCTCGAAAATGCTTTTCAAATAACTAATATTGAGACAATTTTCTTGCTTTCTGACGGTACGCCCACTGCCGGAAAAGTTACTTCGCCCAACGAAATTCTTGAGGCAGTTACTAAATGGAACAGTTTAAACAAAATTACCATTCACACCATTGGTTTGGGTGAAGATTGCGACAAAGAATTCATGCGGAAATTAGCCGAACAAAATAGCGGAAAATTTATTGACAAATAAAAAATTAAAAGCGCGTAAAATAATGGTTCATTTAATTTTATGCGCTTGCATTTTTATTTAAAACAATTCCTTTTGTTTAGCTAACTGAATGATTGACTTAACAATAACATCTTCATTAAGTTTCGATTTATTGTAAATAACATCAAATAAATTGGCTTCTGGTTCATTACCTTTGAAAAAGCGCATAAAAACCTCACGCTGTTTATCCGTTTCGCTTACTAAACGCTCAGCATCTTCTCGATAAAGTTTAAAGGCATTTTGTATTTCAGCAACTCTAAACTCAAATGGCGCAATTATGCGAATGTGCAACGATTTTTTGATGTTTTTGGCTATCACACAACCTGCTCTTCCTACAATAATACAATGCCCTTGGTCAGCATACTTGCTTACTACATCAGTAATCGTTTTTTTGATATGACTATCACTCGCATATTTTTTTTTGGCAAAAGAGGTTATTAAATCTCCCAGAAAACTTTTTTCGTTTGCTCCAAAAATGTGAGCTATTTCTTGAACTCTCACATGAAGTTCTTCAGCCGCATCTTCTAAAACTTCTTTGGTAATAAAATTCCATTTGTGTGAAGTTTCTTTCGATATTTCCAAAGCCAATTTAGCTGCTAAATTTGATGCGTAACAACCAAATTCTCTGGATATTGTAATAACCGGTCCGGGAACAAAAACCTCTTTTTTTGTTTCTAGAGATTTGTTCATGTACTCAAGTAATATATTGTTTCCCATAGCTAAATATTTAAATAATAATAAAAAAAAAGATTAATTATAAAAAAAAACAGTTTACATAGCAATTTTAATAGACGTAAAATTTTGATTAGTAAATTTTGTACAATTTACAAAAAAAAGTTAAATTTACCTAATTTTTCGTCACTTATTTTTCAAAAATAAAAAAATTAAGTATTTAAAAATTAAGATATTTTAAGATTACAAGAATAAAGAATAAAAAGGAAAATTATCATTTAAAAATCTAAATAACAGGATATTGCAAAATTAAAATAAAATTTATATTCATTTTATTTTTTTTCTAAATAGTATTTATTAAATTTGGTTACTATTTGTTTGAAAAAAAACATTCCAAAATGAAACTTTTTTAATTTAGAATAGTACACACGATAAATTTAAATTAACTTTATGACAAAAAAGATAATATTAGCAACTTTATTAGCACTAGTTTTTCTTACACTTTCGGTTTCGGCTAATGGAAAGTATCCAAAAGCAAAGCAGGGAGTTTTAGATTTACGAAATTGGAATTTCGATACCGAAGGCTCTCTCAAATTAAATGGCGAGTGGAATTTCTATTGGAACCAACTCATCGAACCCAATGAAATAGCAAAATCGCAAAATGTTACTTCCATCAAAGTGCCTCAAAGTTGGCAAGGTAAGATGATAAACGGCAAAGAAATTGACAATTTTGGTTGTGCAACTTATCATTTAATCGTTTTACTGGGAGAAAAGAAACCCCGCAAAATGGCTATTAGTACTTTAAATATTTTCACTGCCTCAAAAGTATTTATAAACAATGAATTAATTGCTGAATTTGGAACAGTTTCCGACCAAGCAGAAATTGCCAAAGGTGGGTTTATAGACCGTTTAATCAAATTTGATACAAAAAATGATACGTTAGATATTGTAATTCAAGTATCCAACTATAATTTTTACAAGTCGGGATTGTCAAACATTCTTTACTTGGGCAAAGAGGAAGATATAGAAAAGGCTCGCCTGTATTCGTATGGTTCAAAAGTATTTGCAATTGGTGCGTTGTTCATTATAGCCTTATTTTTTATCATTTTTTACATTTCGAGGTCAATTGAAAAAATAGCGTTATATTTTGGCATCTTTGCGCTTTTAATGGCAATTTACAACTTTTTTGTAGGAACCCCTCACAAACTATTAATAACGGGCATTTCTTTTGAACTTCAAACCAATATAATTAGAATTGTACAGTATTTAATTCCTTATTTATTAGTTCTTTTTATCAAAGAAGCTTTTCGCGAAGAATACAAAAAATGGACTATGTATGCTTTTGCTTATCCTTTTTTAATTTTAATCGTTTTGACGGTTGTTTTACCAACACATATAACTTCGCCCTTTATTCAATTTTTTTGGTATGGCATAGTTTTGATACTGTTATATGAATTGACAATAATTTATAAAGCACTTAAAAACAAACGGTTTGGTGCAAAAATATTGCTTATTGGTTTTATTATGGTTCTCGTAGTTGCCATACACGATGTTCTATTTTTTGCCGAAATAATTAATACCGGAAGTTTAATAGATTTAGGGCTTTTCTTGCTCATAATTACTTGGTCTTTTTATCTCTCAGCGCGTTTTGCAAATACACTTAAAGAAAATGAAAAACTTGCGCTTGAACTTTACGATGTAAATAGAAATTTAGAAAACATAGTAAAAGAACGCACGGCTGAAATTAATTTGCAAAAAGAAGAAATAATTACACAAGCTGAACAGTTATTAACTACTAATCAAAAACTTATAGAGCTTGATTATTACAAAGAAAGCCTTACCCAAATGATTGTTCACGACTTAAAAAGTCCGTTGGGAGTAATTTGTGGAATGCCTGATATTTTACGCGAAGGCGATAATTTAAACTTAATTAAGTCGGCAGGAAAGCAAATGCTTGAACTGGTTACCAACATATTAGACGTTCAAAAATATGAAAACTCTGAAATGGTGCTTCAAAAAGAAGAAATTCGTTTAAAAAAGATGGTAGATGAAGCTATTTTGCATACACAATATATACATTCCAACAAAAAGATAAACTTCAAGAATTTGGTTTCAATTGATAATTATGCTTATGCCGACAAAGAAATCTTGAATCGAATTTTTATAAATATCATAACAAATGCCATAAAATATACTCGACGCGAAGGTGAAATTGAAATAAACACCATAGCAAATAACGGCGAACTTACTATTTATATAAAAGACAATGGAATTGGTATTTTGCCTGAAATGTTAGATAAAATATTTGATAAATATGTACAAGCTCAAGCAAAAAAAGCAGGAAATACACGCTCTACAGGATTAGGATTAACATTTTGCAAGTTAGCAATCGAAGCACATGGAGGCAAAATTTGGGCTGAATCGGAACAAGAAAAAGGCACCACTTTTTATTTTACTCTTCCTACATTAACTTAA
>DZBP01000254.1 GCA_022729915.1 Draconibacterium orientale
GTCCGACTCGCCCGGCAAACACACAGGCGATGCCGAAGCCGTTAACCTCTGCAAAAAGGTGTTGCATATTTAATGTGCTAATTTGAAAATTATTCTAAAAGTTCAATGATATAATGATAGAATGAGAAAATACAAAAAGCCAACTGCCAAAAGCGAATAACAAACAACCAACCGCATACTGCCGTTATTTTAGATTTATATTGATAAATAAATTATTTTTGCACCAATCTAATTTTTTAAATAACAATAATTACCGGAGGTTACTATGAATAAACACAGAAAAACAATACTTACGCTTATAATTATCTTTTATGCTTTTTTGGCATATTCACAGGCAGATAATAAAAATTATAATTGGTTTAATAAAGATTATTCAACAGATAAAGTTGAAGGAGTAAGCACCGAAAAGGCATACAACGAACTGTTAAAAGGAAAAACATCGCACACAGTTATTGTTGCGGTTATCGACGGCGGTGTAGATATTAATCACGAAGATTTAAAAGATATTATCTGGACCAACGATGATGAAATACCTGAAAACGGTATCGACGACGATAACAACGGATATATCGACGATATTCACGGTTGGAACTTTTTAGGAAACGATAAAGGAGAAAACGTAAAAGAAGATAATCTTGAAGTTACACGTATTTATCGTAATTATAAAGATAAATATGCAGGTAAAACAGAAGCTGAAATTCCCGAAAGCGAAAAAAAGATATTTGAAATGTATAAAAAATCGGAAGAAATATATAAAAAAGATTTTGATGAATATTCAACACAAAAAAGTAATATTGAAACTTTTATCACTAATTATGATTTTACCGATAAGTATCTAAAAGATTATTTTAAGAAAGATTCTTATTCATTAGATGAATTGAAAAAGATTGAAACAACAGACACAAAGTTTTTGCAGGTTATAAGTTTCCAAAAATATGTATTGGAAAACAAAATAGAAATTAGCAGTTTGAATGAATATTTGGAATATTTAAGCGGAATGGTTGATTATAATCTTAATATTGATTTTGACGGCAGAAGCATTGTTGGAGATAACGAAGAAATATTCGACGGAAAAGTATACGGAAATAACGACGTTAAAGGACCAACCGCTGATCACGGCACACATGTGTCGGGTATAATTGGTGCAATACGCAACAATAATATAGGAATAAACGGTATTGCCGACAATGTTAAAATTATGGTTGTGCGCACAGTGCCCGACGGCGACGAACATGATAAAGATGTTGCAAAATCAATTATATATGCAGTCGACAACGGTGCACAAATTATTAACATGAGTTTTGGTAAAAGTCTTTCTCCTCATAAAGAATTTGTTGACAAAGCAGTTAAATATGCCGAAGAAAAAGGTGTGTTACTTATTCATGCCGCAGGAAACGACGGTGAAAATAACGACAAAGGAAATAATTTTCCTTGTGATACATATTTAGACGGAACAACTGCATCTAACTGGATTGAAGTGGGTGCATCGTCTATGAATCTCGACAAAGAATTGTGTGCAGATTTTAGTAACTACGGTATTATAAATGTTGACGTTTTTGCTCCGGGTGTAAACATATATTCTACACTTCCCGAAAATACTTATAAAGCACAAGACGGAACCAGCATGGCTGCACCTGTAACAACAGGAGTTGCAACGGTTTTAAAATCGTATTTCCCGCATCTTACAGCAGTAGAATTGAAAGAAATATTATTGAAATCGGTTACTAAGTTGGAAAAGAAAACAGTTTATATGCCTTTGAGTTCAGAAGAAGACGGAGTAAAACCTTCAAAAGTTAAATTCGGTCAATTATCTGTTACCGGCGGAGTTGTTAACTTATACAACGCCATTAAAACAGCACAAACAGAATATTCAAAATAAAGCATTACCAACAAGAGGTTGCCACAAACGGCAACCTCTTGTTTATGTTATTATATTGAAAATCTGTTTAAACCAAGTTAACTACAATTTTTAGTTTTTCTAAAGTCTCATCACTCATTACCGTTTTAGCATTATATAGAATATCAATAAAATATCAATGCCTTCTGCAATAAAGTAAAGCGAATTATTTATTTTTGCATTACTTACTGATATTATACCATTTAGATTATCTTCCCGGATTGAACCATGTTTGTAAAATATATTATAGAAAAAAAAGGCAATACAAACTTTTAGGATTTATTTCTCAATATAGCATCAAAAAAAAGAGATAACTTAACTAAAAGCTATCTCTTTTATATTGAGGTCGCGAGCGGATTCGAACCGCTGTAAACGGTTTTGCAGACCGGCGCCTAACCACTCGGCTACGCGACCAATTTTGGAACTGCAAAAATATAAAAATTCTATTAAAAAAAACTTTTTTTTTACTTTTTCTCAATCTTTGTTCCTTCACCAAACCAATTTAACTTCGTTCCAAAGCCCAAACGATTGTCGGTTAGTTTCATAAAGTCGGGCTCAAACACCCACAAACTTGTGTTCATAACCGCAGCAAACGGATATTTTAGCATATATTTAATATTAACATGTTTTTTTAATTCTCCGACAGGCGCATACATAATTCCGTTCATTTGTAGTCCTTGAATTTTCCCTACAATACTTGTCTCTAACACAATAGATACCGCAACATAATTATTTTCCAGTGCATCTTGTACGTGTTTTGTGTGGTCGTCGGAAGTAAAAATAAACATATTTGTTTCCGGTTCGTAGGCATAAAAACAATTTGCAACATAAGGAATGTTATCAACAGCCGTAGCAAGAGTTAGAACATGATGTTCGGCTATAAATTCCTTAAATTTTTTATCTATATCAATCATTATCTAATAATTTTAATCGTAATTTACATTTGCAACTATACGCATTATTTACATCTTATAAAAAAAATAATATTAACAAAAACCTTTCGGCGTTTAAAAAACTGGGAAGCGTTTAGAAATCATAATTTATAACTGCATAATAAAATCATATATGCACATGGAAAAAGTTAGCTTTTTCATTGTATAATTGTATCATTGTATATTTGTATAATTGAATAATTCATAATTTTAATGAAAAACCTAATCATATTACTAACATTAACCCTCGCAAACATCAATCTGTTTTCGCAAAACATAAACGAATACAGTTGTTCTTCATCTAAAACAAAAAATTTTAAGTTTATTGATATTGAAAAACAAATTAAATATACAGAGAAATCTTATTTTAATTATGATATAACATATCATCGCTTAGAATTTGTTATCGACCCTTCTGTTAGATACATTCGAGGAAAAATAACAACATACTTTAAACCTCTCACATCAAATTTTAATCAAATATGTTTCGATTTTAACAGTTCTCTTACAGCCGATTCTGTAGTTTGGAATAATACAAAACTAAGTTTCACATCTCAAAATGACGAATTGTTAATATCTATTCCTCAAACATTAAATATAAATGTTTTAGATTCGATGTCAGTTTATTATAAAGGCATTCCTCCCGACAACGGACTTGGTTCTTTTGAACAAACATATCATAACTCTTCGCCAATTATATGGACTCTCTCCGAACCCTACGGTGCAAAAGACTGGTGGCCATGCAAACAGAATTTAAAAGATAAAATTGATTCCATAGATGTATATATTACACACTCGTCATTATACAAAGCGGCAAGCAACGGCAAATTAATTTCTGCAAATCCCAACGGCGGAATTACAACCAAACATTGGAAACATCTTCACCCAATTGCCACATATCTTGTAGCCATTGCAGTTACCGATTATACCGATTACACCGAATACATTACACTCACAACAGGAGAAACAGTGCCGGTAGTAAACTATGTATTCCCCGAAAGTCTGAGTTATGCACAAGCATATACACATAATGTTCTAAATGTAATTAAACTTTATAGCGATTTGTTTATTCCATATCCTTACAAAAATGAAAAATATGGTCATGCACAATTCAGTTGGGGCGGCGGAATGGAA
>DZBP01000255.1 GCA_022729915.1 Draconibacterium orientale
AAAATTAAAAATTAAAAATTCATAATTCATAATTCATAATTCATAATTCATAATTAAAAAGTTATACTAATCGATTGACTGTTTGTGGAGAAAATGCGGGTTTGCAGATAGAAATGTATTCAGCCGGCTCGTCAAATGGATTTTCGTACTTTACTTTTACTCCTGCTTTGATTAAAATCGATTCGCCTTTTTGCAAGATAATTTGTTCATTGTCTATCCATATACTTTTTTTACCGCTAATCATAATTGTATATTCGTCGAAAAGAGGAATTTGTGCTGGTTCTGACCATTTAGGAGGAGCTATCATGTGTGCGATGCTCACATCATCTTGTCCAGTGCTTGCAAGTCCAAAATGTTCGTCTATTAATTTTCCATCGGTAGTTGGAACGATAAAAGGGTTTGTTTGTTTGTAAAATTTCATATCAGTATTAGTTAGTTTCTTTTATTTTATTGAATATTTTTTAATTCTTTTTTATAAGAATATTTAAATTAATTACAATTATACTGCAAATGGATATAATTTTAACTGTTATTCTTATGTGATTGTTTTGTAATTTGAACTTTGCCAAAGTTTTAAACTTTGGTAAAGTTACCGTTTGCCGTTGAATTTATTCATTTATCATTATTTCGTCGATAAAAATGAACGCTTCGCCGCCTTTGCCCAAGTGCCAATCGGGAATTGAGCCGTAATTGATGGCTTTTACTTTGATGTAACGTAAGTTTTGAGGTTTTATTTCGAGCCAAAAATCATTCATTACGGTATTGTATTCGTTGTCGGGAATTGTATTGGCTACGGTGCCAAGCAATTCAAAGGCTTCGCCATCGTTTGAGCCCCAAAACTCTACTTTTGTGGGCATCCATATCCATGAGCGTATCTCTTGCAAGAAGCCTGCTCCGAGTTTGGTTATATTTTCCGAAAAACCTAAATCAACAATTGCTTCAAAGTCTTGGTCTTGATAGCCTTGCCAGTTGCCACTTGTGAAACTTTCGCCTCCTCTTATGAAATCAATCAAACCAAACTCGCCACCTGCGGTAAACATTCGGTTGTATTTGCTTTTGATGCTGATGTTGCGCTTTTTAGCGGTTTTGTAGTAATGTGCAGTTACCACTATACTTTCGTTTTGTTTGTTGTCGATGCCAATAGCTTTTAATGTTGTCGATTCTTTTATGACAATGGGCGATTGGTACAAAGTAGAAGCTTGAGTAGGCGAGCTTCCATCGAGTGTGTAAAATAGTTTGGTATTTTCGGAGGCAGTTGCCAGTTTAAGAGTCAAGCTATCGTAGAAAGTACGTGCTTGTGTTTCGATATAAGGAATAGGAAGCAGCAAATTGTCGGTGATGGTCGAGACTGGCGTTTCATTTTCGCTGCTTGCCCACTGCGTATTGGGCTTGTTGCCCATTTCAAATATCAATTCACCTCCATCAATTAAGGTTTGGTGCTTGATGTAGGACTTGTTATATACTTCGCCATTCAATTTAGCCGATTGAATGTAGAAATTGTCGGCGCTTAAGTTGTTGGCTTTTATAACGAAAGGCTTTTTGCCTGCATGAAGTTTCACTACATCAAACAGTGGCGTGCCAATAGCGTAAGTATCTGAGGCTGGGGTTACTGGATAAAACCCCATACTACTCAAAACGTACCAAGCCGACATTTGTCCGCAATCTTCGTTTCCGCTCAAACCATCGGGCTTGTTGGTGTAAAGCTCTTTTGTGATTTGGTGTATCTTTTCTTGGGTTTTCCAAGCTTTGCTTGCATAGTTGTAGAGGTAAGCCATGTGGTGGCTGGGCTCGTTGCCGTGTGCATATTGCCCGATGAGTCCGGTAATGTCGGGCTGTGAGCGTCCGGTGGTTGCGGATTTTTCGGAAAATAAGGCATCGAGTTTTTGTGTAAACGCTTCTTTTCCGCCCATCGCACTCATTAAACCCGAAATATCTTGTGGTACGTAGAAACTGTACTGCCAAGCGTTGGCTTCGGTGTAATTGAAATTCACTTCGCGGGCATCGAAAGGCGTGAGCCAGCTTCCGTTCACTTTGGGTCGCATAAATCCGGTTTGTGGATCGAACAGGTTTTTGTAATATTGTGCACGGCTAATGTATTGGTTGTAAGTAGTTGTATCATTCAGTGCTTTAGCCATTTGAGCAATGCACCAATCGTCGTAGGCGTATTCCAATTGTTTGGAAACCGATTCGTGTTCTTGATTGATTGGAATATATCCCAAACTTTGGTAAGCATCTAATCCATAATGATTTTGAGTGGCGCTGTGTTTCATGGCTTCGAGTGCTTTTTGAGCATCAAAATTTCTAATTCCTTTAATATAAGCATCTACAATTACTGGAACTGAGTGGTAACCAATCATGCAAAAGGTTTCGTTAGCCGAAAATTCCCACACAGGCAAGAGTCCACCTTGTTGATATTGAGTAAGAAAGGTCTGTACAAAGTCGTTGGTACGCTCTTGTTGCACCAACGTAAAGAGCGGGTGCAGGGCACGGTAGGTGTCCCAGAGTGAAAATACGGTATAATTAGTAAAGTTCTCAGTTTTATGTACTTCCAAATCTCTTCCTCTGTATCTGCCATCGACATCGGTGAATAAATTTGGATTTAAAAAGCTGTGATAAAGCGAAGTATAGAATATTTCCTTGTGAATGTTGTTGTTTGAAGTAACTTTTATTTTAGAAAGTTCCGTATTCCATTTGTCAGAGGCTTGTTTTTTTGTTTTTTCAAAGTCCCAATGGTCAATTTCCGCTTGTAAGTTCTTGCGTGCGCCTTCAATATCTACTGCCGAAATGCCAATTCGTACCAAAATTTGTTCTTTCTCTTTGGTTTTGAATTGAAAAAAGGCTTTAATGTTTTTGGCATTCAGTTCGTTTGTGTTTTCTAAAAGCGTATCGTTCAGTGCAATACCAAAAGAATCGAAGGGTTTGGAGAATTGAGCTACAAAATATATTTGTTGATGATTAGCCCAAGCTTTTGAGTGCCGATAACCTTCTATTTGATTGTTAGATACAACTTTAAGATACGAATCGAGTACTTCGTCGCGGTGCTGCAAATCGAGAATGATGTTTGCTTGCTCGCTTTTAGGGAATATATATTTGTGAAAACCAGCTCTTTCGGTTGCCGTAAGCTCAACGGCAATGTTGTATTTGTCGAGAAGGGTAGCATAGAATCCGGCTTGAGCGGTTTCGTTTTTCTTTTGAAAAAAAGAGGCGTAACCTTTTTCGTATTCTTGTGCCGAACCTCTATACAATAAAGGTTTTCCGGTGGTAGGCATAAAAAGAATGTCGGCATAATCGGAAACACCCGTTCCGCTAAGGTGAGTGTGGCTAAATCCATAGACAAGGCTGTCGGAAAAGTGGTAAGCCGAGCAACCGTCCCAACCATCGAGGCGAGTATCGGGGCTAAGTTGCATAAAACCAAAGGGTAGGGCAGCTCCCGGGTAGGTATGTCCGTGTGCATCGGTGCCAATAAACGGATTTACGTAGCTTGTGAGCAATTCTTTTTCTTTGCACGCATTGAAAAGCAGGAAAAAGCTTATAATCAGTATTGTTTTAGATTTCATAGTTCAAAATTTTGTATTTTTCAATTGATTTGCTGTTCAATTGTTACATTATATTATGGTTTTGTTCTTTTGTTGGTACAAAATTTGGCACAATATCGTATTTTTTTTTGTTGTAGCAAGCGTTTTTGGGGCGAAAAGTGAAGTTTTTTTTCTAACAAGTATGATTTTTTTTGTGCGGGGTGTCCTTTTTTTTCTGAAAACAGTGATTTTTTTTGTGCCAAGTGTCATTTTTTTTGTGCAGGGTGGCACTTTTTTCGGCATGACAGCGATTTTTTTTGTGCAGGGTGGCACTTTTTTCCGCATTACAGAGCCATCTTTCGTGTAGGAAGGCATTTTTTTCCGCATGACAATGATTTTTTTCCGCATTACAGAGCCATCTTTCGTGCAGGAAGGCATTTTTTTCCG
>DZBP01000256.1 GCA_022729915.1 Draconibacterium orientale
GCAAAAATCGATTTGGAAGCTTCCCTAAGCCCTTTTTACATTGCAAAAGTCGATTAGGCAACGTACATACGCCTTCTTACATTGCAAAAATTTTTGCGTTAAAATCTAAAAATCAAAACCTAAGGTAACCATCATTCTTCTACCAAAGCCCAATGAACCTTTGTCCATCCAAATATTGGAAGAGGTTGTAGGGTAACGAGTTTCGGTGTCGAATATGTTTTTAGCTAGCACTTCTACATAAATGTGTTGGTTGAATAAATTTGTAACTTTTAATTTTGAATCGAATAAAGTATAGGCAGGCGAAGCTGTGCCTATTCTGTAACCGGCATCGGGTGTGGTAGCTGTTTTCCAGAATGTTTGCATTTCTGCAACATGCAATGCAGATACCGAAAGAGTAATATTTTGAGCCAATTTGTAAGCGATTCCGGCATTGGCGAGCAAATTAGGCGAGTAGCCAAGTTCAATCTCTTCATATCCGGGGCGTAAATCTTTCGATTCTTGATAAACTCCACTCAAATGTGCTTTTACTTTTTCTCCAAACTGCATTTTTGTGCCAAGTTCTACGCCAATAGTTTGCATTTCGCCAGAGTTTGAACTGTAAATCTCCCATTCTCCGGTAGTTTGATTACGAATATTAGTGGCAACTACTAACTTATCGAGGTGATTATAAAAAACACTTGCCGATAAATTTATGGAAGAAGAAAGACTTGTGATGTAATTGATTTCATAGGTTTCAATCTTTGCTGCATCTAATTGTGGTCTTCCGCCGGGTAGTTGTCTGTAATTTTCAGAAAACGACGGTTGTTTAGTAGCTGTTCCGTACAATAATTTTACAACACTGTTTTTACTCAACGAATAGAGCATCGCAAAACGTGGAATTAATGTAAAGCCATTGTTTGCTGGAGTATAAGTACTGTTGATTATGGTTCTGTTAGCAGGGTCGGCAGGGTCAACTCCGGCATCAGGGTCTTCGGAAACGATACCGCGCGAGTAATACATTGAGTAGTCGTCTAAATGCTCTAAACGCAAACCTGCTATGAACTCCAATTTGCTGGTAGGTTTGTATTCAAGTTGTGCATAAGCAGCTCTGGTAGAGTAGCTTTCGTCTTTTGGGATTCCAGCTTCTCCGGCACCATAACTTAAACCGTAGTATCCAAAATCGGAAATTTGATGCAATGATATGACTGTTCGTTGGTACAAACCAGCGTTTAGTTCTATTTTATCCGAAAGATTAACAAACAAATTCCATTCGATATCTAATGAGTTCGTATTTTGAGCGTCAATTTCATAATAATTAGGTCTAAAAACTGAATAATCAATCACATGCCCATGTGAGTACAAACCAAATTTTAAGCGAGAACTAAATTTATCAGAGAATTCTTTTTGATGTCCGAAAACAATATTTGAGGCTTTGGTTGTCATTTCTGACCCATCGTAATATCCTGGCTGACCGTCGAATATGTCTTTCTTGGTTTGAATAAAAGCCAAATCAAAAAAGAAGTCTTTGTAGTCTAACGCTAAATTGAAATAGGCGCGGCTGTCGTCCATTTGTCCGGCAGTGGTTGAGTTTGTATTTATCCCTACATATTCTAAAGCGCTCAAATCGGTAGTTAAATCAGAAAAAGGAACATCTATGCCTTCCGTAGCAGTATAAGTAGCATTGAAAGTAAAATGAAAATCGTCTTGTTTTCCGCTAAAATGAGCATTCAGCTTTTGAGAGTTGTAATTGCCATAAGCTGCCGAAACGGAGTTTTCAGTGGCTTTGTCTTCCATTTGTTGTGTAATAATGTTGATGGCACCAAAAAAAGCTCCAGTTCCGTAAATAATCGACATCGGACCTTTTATTACTTCAATGCGTTCTATACTTTCTATTGGAACATTAATTTTTACATCAGGATAATCGCCGTATTTGTCAGAAAGTTGCGTAACTCCGTTTACGAGCACTACCATATTATTAAATGAACCGGTAGAAAAAAAACCACGTACTCCAAAATTCTTGCTTCCTAGCCAATAGTAATCGTCGATAAGATAAAGCCCCGTAATACTTTGAAGAATTTCGGTAACCGATGTATAAGCATATTTTTGAATGTCCTCGCGTGTTATAACTTCTACGCTCGCAGGTATTTCGGTAATCTTTTCACCTTTTTTACTTGCCGTTGTAACGTCTAAAGTCATTAATTCTTCGAGTGAATAGTCTAACAGAGTACGAACTACTAAGTTAAATTCATTTTCACTAAGTTTTTCTATTTTATGAATACTGTATTCTTCGGGCAGAACAAATTCGTAATTGGTTATATTTTCCTCAATTTCGAGTGAGAATTTACCATTTAAGTCAGTTAAAGAGGTAGCTTTGCTTTTCTTGATTTTAAGTTGCATATCAGAAACAGGGTTTCCATCAGCATCGAGTACAATTCCTGTAATTGTCTTATTTTGAGCACAAATACTACCAATGCTTAAAAACAAAACAACAAAAAAAGTTATTAATTTCATAAAATGTAGTTTTTATTAATTTATAATAAGTTTAAACAATTAATCAGATGTAAATATAAGCATTATTTTAGAATAAAAAAAAACCACAATTAAAAAATAATTGTGGTTTTTAATGATAAATAAATACGATTCTATTAAATCTATTTTTTTTCTTCATCAGGATTTGTAGTTGTTTTATTAACTTCTTGTACCGGCATGTTAGGCGGAATAACTGAAGGGTCAACTGCATTTTCTACTTTATCAAGAATTTTAGATTCTTTTTTAATTTCATTTGATGGAATAGTTAAACTAGCTGCCAAAGAAAATACTACTACCGCTATTGCTAGATACCATGTAGCTTTTTCGAGAAAATCGGTTGTTTTTCTTACGCCCATAACTTGGTTAGAGCCAGCGAAATTACTTGCTAAACCGCCACCTTTTGAATTTTGAACAAGTACGATTAGTATTAGAAAAATACTTGTTATTACAATTAATACTGAAAATACTATAAACATTGTTTTTTATTAAATATTGATTACTCTTTTTTTGTTAAAGAATTGCGACTGTTACAATCCGTTTTTCAATTCATTTGTTTGATTTATTCGGTCTGCAAAGTAACTACTTTTTTCCGGATATTTCAAAATTAATTTATCAAAAGCTGAAATTGCTTTGTCATAATATTTTTGTTTTACATATAAATCGGCTAATTTTTCGCTTACCAAATCATCACTTACGAGCATACTACGTTCTGCTTTGTTTTCATTATCAGAAGGTTTCGCAATTATAGGAGCTAGTTTGTCCGACTCGTTAATGAATTTATTTATCAAATTGGCTTTTTTTTTACTTTCGCTGTCGTCAGCTTTTTTTGTTTTGCGTTGCGCTACTTCTCTGAGTATTTTGTCGGCTAATGTTTCGTCTTTGGGTGTTTTATCTGTTCCCACTTTTTTTTCGCCAACCTTCTCAGTTATTTGTGTTTTATCAATTAACTTTTCAACTACAAGCTTGTCTTCTACTTTTTCTTTTTGCTCTACATCTTCCTCTACACGTTCTATTGTAAATTCAATAAAATCGTCGTTAGAAATCAATGTGGTTTCTCTTTTTATGTTTTCTTCTAAAATACTAACTTCTATTTCTGCTTCTTCTTTAGCTTTTTGTTCGGCAGCAAGTTTTTGAGCTTCTGCTTCTTCTTTAGCTTTTTGTTCGGCAGCAAGTTTAAGTGCTTCTGCTTCATCTTTAGCTTTTTTCTCGGCAACAAGTTTTTGAGCTTCTGCTTCATCTTTAGCTTTTTTCTCGGCAACAAGTTTTTGAGCTTCTGCTTCTTCCTTTGCTTTTTTATCGGCAGCAAGTTTTTGAGCTTCTGCTTCATCTTTAGCTTTTTTCTCGGCAACAAGTTTTTGAGCTTCTGCTTCTTCTTTCGCTTTTTGTTCGGCAGCAAGTTTTTGAGCTTCTGCTTCTTCTTTCGCTTTTTGTTCGGCAGCAAGTTTTTG
>DZBP01000257.1 GCA_022729915.1 Draconibacterium orientale
TTTATAAAATCAACATGTTCTTTTTGTTCTGCCGAATGGTATTGATTTTTAGAAAATTTCCGAATTATTTGATAAAAAATAGATACATCTTCTATTAAAAGCGAACGTAAATTTTCTGACTCAATTTCCTTTATATTCGTGTGTTCACCATTGAAAACTCTATCTAAAAGTTTAATTGTTTCTTCAATTCTGGCTTTGTCCCAACTTGTATTTTTGTTCGTTTCAGAAATTGAAAATTCAGCTTTTACTCCTTCCATTGGTTCTATTCTATAATCAATCCAATTTTCAACATCTTCATTCGTGTTTGTGCAATCTAATATATTTTCAAAATCATCACTTTTGCAATTATTACAATGTGCGCACGCAAAAAATAAGTTTGAGTAGCTAAACTTTAAATCAATATTTTTGCTTTTGTGTGGTCTAAAATGTTCTACATTTATGCTTGTAGGTTTACAATTTTCACAAATATAACATTTATTGAAAAAATCTGTTTTTATTCTTTCAATTACTTTATCGCATCTGTAATTTCCGTCTTTTATTTTTCCGCTTAATTCTCTTTTTTTTTCTGTTTCTAAACAAAGAGGCGGATTGGTTACATCTCTTTGAATATTAATCATTTTCTTGCTCAATACGTTTTAATTCTATTTGACTAAATTTAATAGATAATTCTTTTGAAAAATAAGAGGGTAAATTTTCAAATTGTGTACGCAATTGCATCATTCGCTTAAATTTAACTGCTGGCAATTCTTTTTTTTCTAATTTCTCATTTACTAAATTTTCGTATTCTTCAATTAATTCTATTGCTTTATTAGAATATTGATTTACATCAAAATAACTTTCTGCTAAACCCCAATATGAAAGTAAACTTGCATCTTCAAATCGCGTTTCCTTTTCCAAATCAAAAATCACCGCATTGGAAATGGAACTCAACACAAATGGCGAGTGCGTGGCTACAATGAATTGAATGTTAGGGAATAAGCTTGTGAGTGCCGGCATTACTTTTTTCTGCATTTTGATATGCAAAAAGAGTTCTGGCTCGTCGATAAATACAATACCCGGAATGTTGTAAGTGGTTTCTACTTTGCTTTGCATTTGCAAAATAAGTTCAAACACAATTTTGAAAACCGCTTTGTAACCATCTGGCAATTCGTAAAAGTTTACATCAACTATTTCGCCGTTCGGTGGCATTTTCACTTTTAAAATAAAACTGTTTTTGTTTTCTTGGCGCGAATATTTCATATCGACAATATGCTCATCGAACGACTGCAATATTTTAAGAAAATTATCAAACCAAGCCTTTATTTTGTCGTAGTTTTTGTGGTCGTTTTCGCTGTGGTAACGCAAACGAGTGTAATCTAAATCCACCAAATACGCCACCATTTTGTTGGCTAAATTTTCCTTAATTTTATTTACAAAAGGCAATTCCACTTTCACAACCGAATCTTGCGGCATGGGATTTAAACTTCTGTCGCCATCTTCGCCAGTGTTTGCGCCCAAATACTTCACCACATAAACGCCGCTTTCGTAAGCAAGACGCATATCGGTTAATCGGTCGGTATTTATTTTTAAACGTAATTTGTACGTATCGGGTTCAAAAAGTTCTTGTTTGTTTTTGAAAGTAAACAACTCATTGATAGGCATATCGAGAAGCCTTTCCAAAAAATTCTTACATTCGTGCAAAATGGTTGTTTTGCCACTTCCATTTGAGCCTGTAAGCAACAAATGCCTAGCTTTTTCCTTATTTATTTTAATATTTAAATTCTTTAAATGCCTTAATTCTTTTATATCTATTTCAGTTACAAAAGGTATTTTTTTCATGGTTTGCGGAAGTGCTATTCTTGATAGTATATTTTCTTTATTTAATTCTATGGCTTTTGCAAAATAATAATTAGATTTCTCTTTATTTTCAAAGTGATAGTAATATAAATTTGCTAAATTGTGGTAGGCACCAAAATAATCGGGTTCCAATTCAATTGTTTTTTCAAAATATTCTTGAGCTAAATCATATTCTTTAAAATAATCGTCTTGGAAAAGAATACCAAAATTGAAATATGTTTTAAAAGAATTTGGAGCTAATTTAATTGATTTTTCATAATATTCTCTTGCTAAATCATATTCTTTAAAACTGTCTTTTGTTAAAAGTAGTGCTAAATTATTATAAGTATTCGCATGGTTAGGATTTAATTTAATTGTTTTCTCAAAATATTCTTTAGCTAAATCATACTCTTTAAAATAATCATTTTGTAAAAGAACACCAAAACTATAAAAAGCATGATCATTATCCGGATTTATTTCTATTGCTTTTTTATGATATTCTTTTGCTAAGTCATATTCTTTGAAATAATTGTTTGATAAAAGAATACCTAGGTTTTTATAAGATACAACATCATTAGGAGTTAATTCAATCGCTTTTTCATAATATTCTCGAGCTAATTCATATTCTTTAAAATAATCATTTTGTAAAAGAGCCGCTAAGTTATTATAGGCAATTTCGTTGGGTTTTATGTTAATTGATTTTTCATAATATTGTCGAGCTTGTTCGTATTCTTTAAAATAATCATTTTGTAAAAGGTATGCTAAATTATTAAAAGCTAATATATATTCTGGATTTAGTTCAATTGCTTTCTCAAAATATTCTCGAGACAAATTAAATTCTTTAAAATAATTATTCATTAAAAGAGAGCCAAAATCATTATAAAAAATAGCTTTATTAGGATTCAATTCAATCGCTTTTTCATAATTTACCCGAGCTAAATCGTATTCTTTAAAATTATTTTGTAAAAGATTTGCAAATTCGTTATAATTATCAGCATTATTAGGATTCAATTTTATTTCTTTTTCATAAGATTTTCGAGATTTTTCATAATAATTTCGAGCTTCATCAGATTTAGTTAATTTTTCAGCTAAACGACCTAAAAAAGAATACATAATACTACTTTCAATTATTTTAATATTTGAAGATAAATAACTGTATTTTTCTTCTAAGGTTGGTAATTCTGATGTTTTCGTTATAACTTGTTCTTTTGTCAATTCCGCCATAGTTTTCTATCAATTAAGAAATAAATAAGCAAAAATAGTTCGTTCTTTTCTACAAACAAAATTTATAAGAAAGTAGTTTGTAATAGAGTTTTGCTACTAAAAAAGTAGGAGCTTTGTTTTCTTTCATTGGGGCAAGTTCCACAATGTCGAAGCCCACAACGTTCTTTTGTTCAAATACTTTGCGCAAAAAACGAAGCGTTGAGTTCCAATCCAAACCGCCGGGTTCGGGAGTTCCAGTTGCCGGCATTATCGAAGGGTCAAAAGCATCGAGGTCGATGGTAAGATACACATTGTCAGTCATTAAGCTGATTGCTTTTTCTTGCCAATCGGTGCGCCCGTAGATATCTTGGGCAAAAAAGCATTTCTCTTTGTTGAGGTATTGCTTTTCGCAAGCGTCCATGCTTCTGATGCCAACTTGCACTAAATTAGTGTTTTGGCTTGCATCGTGCAAAGCGCACGCATGGTTGTAAGGCGAACCCATGTAACTGGCGCGCAAATCGGCATGTGCATCGAGATGCAAAACCGTTAAGTTGTCAAATTTTTCGTAAAAAGCTTTGATTACACCAATGCTTACCGAATGTTCGCCACCAAAAAAGGTTAAATATTTTTGAGTTTTGAGAAGTTCTTTGGTTTTTGCATACACCGCTTCATACATGGCAGTTGAAGACTCATTTTCGTTGATGGCTGGCAAAATGTGCACGCCTTTTTTATACACTTCGGAGTCGGTTTCGATGTCGTAAATTTCCATGTTGTCGCTGGCTTCTAAAAACGCGTCGAAACCATTGTCGGCACCTTTTCCCCATGTGCTTGTTCCATCGTAAGGAATTGATTGTAACAGGATTGCAGCATTTTCGTATTCGCTGTATTCTTCTTCCATTCCGGCATAAACTCTCATAATTGTATGTTTTTT
>DZBP01000258.1 GCA_022729915.1 Draconibacterium orientale
TAGGAATTAGGAATTAGGAATTAGGAATTAGGAATTAGGAATTAGGAATTTTTAGTTTTTAATTTTTAGTTTGAACAATTACTTAAGGCTTGATAATCAATAAAAAAAGGATATTTTTCATAAGAAAAATATCCTTTTTAAATTTTAATTCATTTTGATTAAACAATTACAATAGAATGGAAAAGTTTTATTCCATATCCATCATTCCGCCACCACCTTCTTCCATATCGCTACGTTTTTTCTTGTTTTGTTGCGACAATTTTCCGAAAGTATAAGTCAAACCAGCGTAAACAAAGCGGCTTTCGCGTTTTCTTTCGCTCGTTTGGTAGTAATTTGTTGTAGTTGTAGTTGAATAATTAATCTCCGAATCTAAAAGGTCGCTCACACGCAAAGTAGCAGTTAATCTGTTTTTTAGGAATTGTTTTTTGAGTGAAATGTCAAATGAATACTCATCTTCCATTTCGCCTTGAGCTGTAATTTGCGGTCCACGGTATCTACCCGATAATTGAACATCAAAAAGTTTTTGTATCTTCCAAGTACTCATCAATTTGGTAGTGTAAATTGTACCTTCGTTGTTCATAGGTGTCTCTAAATTTGAAGCATCGATGGTGCTTCTGTAAATATTTGTACTTAACGTCAAATTCCACCATTTGTAAGGGCTAGCATTGAAAACAAATTCAAAACCATAATTGCTTCCCGAAGCTATATTTTCAGGAGATGTCATAGGAATACCTTCAGCATTAACGGAAGTTATTTCGGTAACCATATCAATAATTTTGCGGTAATAAATTGACGAAGTAATCGAAATTTTTTCCCAATAACGCATGTAACCCAATTCAACTGAATTAATGTATTCCGGCATCAAATAAGGATTTCCTTTGCTCAAATTCAACGGGTCATCTTTGCGAACACGTGGATTCAACGAACGACCTCCCGGACGATTTACTCGCTTAGAATAGCTCAATTGCAACGTTTCGCCTTTTTGTTTTTCCCATTGTACGTGCGCACTTGGGTAGTATGCAAAGTAATCGTTAATGTAATGGTCGTCAGTACTTAAAAGAGTAAAATCAGTTGCTGTTTGTTCTATTCTCATACCTGCCTGAAAACTCACAGTACCAAGTTTGTAACCATAAATGGCATACGCTGCTCCAATTTTTTCATTGTAATTAAAGTTGTCGGCTAAGTCTGGATTATCAATATAACTTCCTAAATCGTAATCAAAAGCTTCTTGGTTGTAAACGGTCTTCATATCGGTATTCTGAAATTTGAAACCCGCTTCAAATTTTGAATTTTCGCCTTTTGCTTTCACGTAGTCGAGTTGAAATTGGTAAGCATTTCTGTTTGTTGTTCCTAGATCCTTCTCTAGTGTATCACCTTCAGAACTAGATGTTTCGTTATAAACTCCTTTACTCTCCATATTCATATCAGATATGCTTGCATCAAAACTCAATTCGTGCCCTTTGTCGGCAAATTTTTTCAAATAGTTTAAGGTCAAATCGTAACCTCCACCGCCATTTTCGCTTAGGCTATTTGTTTCCGAAGTGCTTGTTAATACTTTGTTTGCGTCTAAGAAGTTATTCAAATTATAGGAATTTGCATCAAAATTACGACCATTGTACAATCCACTCAACGAAAGTGTATTTTTGTCGTTAAAACTGTAATCCATACCCAATTTAAACATTTGACCGCCCATATTGAAATTTCTATCACCTTTTTGGTCTAAGAATGGGGTTACGCCATTGTAGTACGATTCGCGATAAATATCAGAAGTCATTACGTGATCCATGTTACGCATATTGTAGTTTGCGTATAGATTTAAGTTTTTGTTTTTGTAACTTAATTGACCGCCGCCGCTGTACATATTTCCGGGGCTTGCGTTCAAAGTAACCATTCCGTTGAAACCAGTCAATTTATTTTTTTTCAAAACAATATTGATAATTCCCGACATTCCTTCTGGGTCGTATTTAGCTGAAGGATTGGTAATTACTTCAATGCTTTCGATGCTCGAAGCCGGAATTTGTTGCATCAGGTCGGCACTACTCAAACCCGAAGGTTTGCCATCAATCAAAATTCGAACATTTCCGCTACCTCTGAGCGAAACGTTGCCGTCAATGTCCACATCTACCGAAGGAATGTTTTGTAAAATCTCAGAAGCTGAGGAAACATTGCTCGCAAAACTTTGCGACACATTGAAAACTTTTTTATCTATAGCATTGGTAACTACCATTTTATCAGCTACAACATCTACATCTTTTATTTGTTGCGAACTCGAGCTAAGTACTATTTCTCCCAAATTTTGTTCTATACCATCACCTTTTGGCGAAAGTTTGATGGGTGAAATAATTTTGGCATCGTATCCAATGAAACCAACTTTCACAAAATACATACCTAGCTGAATTTCAGTGATATTAAAGCCACCTTTTGCATCGCTTATGCCTCCGGTAACTAAACTCGAATCGCGTAAATTGTGAATGGAAATAGTTGCATATTCAATGGGTTCTTTGGTAGATTGGTCAATAATTTTTCCTTTAAGAATGCCGATAGCCGGACGTTCACCGCCTTGTGCAAACAATACTAAAGAAACTGAAATAAAAAATAGGGTTAAGGTTGTGGTAAGGGTAGAAAATACTAATTTATTCATATACATTGTTTTAATTTTTTTATTTAAAATTTAATATTGCAGTTGTTTTTTTACTAAGACACACTTTTTTTTTAAAACTTGCGCAAACTTAGAATAAATAATATTTCTTTTTGAAAAAAAAAACTTAAATAAACTTAATTGATTGGTTATGAGCTTTAAATGCTTTTAAATAAAATGAATCTTTATTATAGAATGTTAAAAAAAACAAACGTCTTAATATATTCAAAATTTTTTTCATAGTTTTGCGTTTGTAAATTAAGACTTTTTAGTATTTAATTAAATAAATATTTGAATTGAAAATTCTTTTGAAGATAGTATTTTTATTGGCGTTTTTAAGCTTATCTTTTGCGCAGAGCCTTCAAGCTTGCGAGAGCAACTGTTGTGTTTATCCTGTAAAATATACTCAAACCAAAGAAGTTCAAAAAAGATATGAAAATTCATATTTTTTCTCGCAAAAAGATGTTTTTGCTCATACTTCAAAAGAAAGTAAACCATGCAAAAACTGCGGCGAAAATTGCCATTGTACACTGCATTGTAATTGTGTCAGTCATTTTAGCGTATCTATTTTCCCATCTTTTTTAAAGTTACAACTAAATTTTTTCTTTGTAAAGAACAATACCTTTGTTTATAAAGAAAATAAATATACAAGCTCTGTCAATTCAATTTGGCATCCTCCACAAATATAATTACCCCGTATTTTGTACCTTTTAATTATTCTTTATTTGTTGATTTCTCAATAAATAAAAGTTATTAATTATTTGTCTTAATTAGTACAAAAACATCAAAATTCCTAAAAAATAGTTAGCTTAAAATTTACAACGTTTTGGAAATTAAAAAATTGTTTAACAATATTTTAGATACTATTGTTTTCGTTTTTTTTATTCTTTTTTAAACATTGTTGTTTGTAAGCATCATTTTCTTTTCCCTAATAATAAAAAACATGAAAAAAATACTCATAATAATAAGTTTATTCCTATTCTCGCTAAATACTTTTGCTCAAAGCGAAAAAAAAGTAACCCTCTTTGTTGATGGACTTTGTGGAATGTGTAAAGATAGAATAGAAGCAGCTGCTTTGAAAACAAAAGGTGTTTTAAAAGCAGATTGGGATATGTCGTCAAAAATATTAACGGTAAATGTAAATACCGAAATATTTAAGGAAAGCAATTTGCATAAAAAAATAGCTGCAGTTGGTCATGATACTGAAAAAATAAAAGCCGACGACAAGGTATATGACAAACTACATTCGTGCTGCAAATACCGAGGCGAAGCCTACGAACAGAAAAAAGAAGAAAAGGAACATG
>DZBP01000259.1 GCA_022729915.1 Draconibacterium orientale
ACAACAATTTCTTATACTCACTTTGCAGAGTTAATAAAAATTGAAGATAAAACAAAGCGACAGTTTTATGAAATACTGGTGCTTAAAACGACTCTTTCGGTAAAAGAATTAAAACGACAAATCGAAAGCCTTACTTATGAGCGTTTTGGATTATCAACCGATTACACAACCGCTTTAAAGCAAATTGAACAAAAAATAACACCCGAAACAACAGTAGATTTGGTAAAATCGCATTACTTTTTTGAATTTCTGAAAATAAAACAACCAAATTTGATAGAAGAATCCGATTTAGAGCAAGCACTCATAAATCATTTACAGGAGTTTATTATTGAGTTAGGCAATGGATTTTGCTTTGAAGCCCGACAAAAAAGGGTTTTAATTGGCGATGAATATTTTTTCGTCGATTTGGTTTTCTATCATCGTCTGTTGAAATGTCATGTTTTAATCGAATTAAAAACCGAAAAAGCAAAACACGAACATATTGGGCAATTAAAAGTCTATTTGCAACATTACAAAAAAACAGTAATGGCAGCCGACGACAACCCACCGGTTGGCATTTTATTAGTTACCGATAAAAATACAACATTGGTAGAATATGCAGTTGCCGAAGCTGACAAAGAACTGTTTGTAAGCAAATATCAATTGCAATTACCCGATAAGAAAGAACTCGAAAATTTTATTCAAAACGAATTAAAACAATTATATGTAAAGTAGGCGCAAAGGCTAGAAAACAATCAGTTTGCAGAAAACACAAGTGTCTGAATTTCAAGAAGTAAAATACGAATGTTTGTTTAGATGAATTAATTTTATAAAAAAAAACGGACAAGTCATCGTATCAATAAGTTAATAAACAGCTAGTTTGGTGATTGTTTTTAATATTTTGCTATTCTATTGATACGATGACTATTTGCGGGGAAACTTTTTTCTATCAAAAGCTCAAACTAACGCCTGCCAAAAAGTGCGTTCCGGCTTGTGGAAAATAGTACGACCACGTAACGTCTTCGCCAGCAAGGTAGTAATTTCCGCCGTAAGCATTGTTGCAATATTCCACATTGAGCAAATTGTTTACCTGCAATTTGAGTGCAATATTCTTGATGGATTTGGTAGCAAAATGGTAACTAATGAGCGTATTATTAACAAAATACGCATCGAGCGAGCGGTTTTCGTTCGATGCATTGTCAAAAAATTGCTTTCCTACATATTTAGAAATCAAACTGATACTAAAATTTTTGAACGGCACAAAACTAAAACTATTCGAGGCAACAACATTAGGCGAGTAAGCAATATCCGTTTCGCCCAACTCTTTGGCATTGTGCCCTAAATCGTTCCAATCGGCATCATAATAATCGGCATATTCCACAAAATTCTTGATTTTATTTTGGCTCAAAGTCATCGAAAAACTCCATTCCAAAAACGAAAAAGGTTTTGTAACTGTCATAATTTCAATGCCTAAGCGATAGCTTTCGCTCACATTGGTCATAATATCGTAACCCACATCACTTTTTTCGCCCGTTGGCACAAGCTGGTCTTTGTAGTTCATAAAATACGCATTTACGTTGGTGCTAAAAATGGCACTTGCAAACTGATATCCGGCTTCGTAGTCCATAAGTTTTTCGGCATTTGGAGTAGCATTTTCATCGCCAATGGCATCTTTGAAATTGGTGCGAGTTGGCTCACGATGTGCCACCGCAAAAGAAGCATAAAGCGACTGATTTTTAGCCAATTGAAAGAACAATCCGCCTTTGGGATTTACAAAATTAAACACGTGCGTTTGGTCTAAAGTTTTTAAATCGTCGTCGGGTCCGTGCATTTCGTAATTTATGTAGCGATATTGCACATCTGCATACAAGCTAAGTTTTTGATTTACAGCAAAATTTGCTTTTGCAAATGTGTTAAATTCACTTTTTGTAGCCTCGTTTCGGTACCATTCAAAATCTTTTGCCATGTCGCCATTCCATTGAGTCCAAAGTATTTTGCCAAAATGGTCGCCATCGTATTTGTTGGCAGCTAAGCCATAAGAAAAATTAAGTTTTTCGGTTTTTTGATTCATCGAAAAAACAAAACCGTAAAAATCATTTGCCATCTTTTTTTGTCGAATCATGTCGGTAGCCGAAATTACTTTATCAGAAAATATAAATTCTTTGTTTCCAACAGTTATTAAAGTATCATTTAATTGAATGTTTGGCAGACCATAATTTTCAAACAAATTGAAATCCCAACCATCGAAAGTTGGCTTATATTCCTCATAATAACCCTCTCCACGCGTGTAATGAAGCGATGCGTTTAGATTCAAATTAGAATTAAGTTGGTGTGTAAAATGTAGTTGGTAATGGGTTTGTATGTAATTGTCGGTCTCGTTGTTGTAGTAATTTGTGTTTCCGTAATAATCTGTATATGAACCCGATGGATTGAATTTTCGGTCAATATCCAGCATTTCTTTTGGATTTCCCCACCAAGTAATTCCGGTCTTTTGATTGCCCGAAATAATGCTAGCTTTCACAACGCTTTTTCGGCTCAAAAAGGCAGCATTTACGGCAAAAGCCTTGTGATCAGCAAACCCGTTGCGCACAAAACCATCGCTCGAAAGCTTTGAAAGTCGCACATCGAAAGCAAATTTATCGTTCATCAAACCACTTCCGGCTTTTACCGAATTTTTGAAAGTAGAAAAAGAGCCAAAACTGCTTTCCACTTCGGCAAAAGGCTTAGAACTAAGGCTTTCCGTTTTGAAATTTACGCTGGCACCAAATGCACCAGCGCCATTGGTTGAAGTGCCAACTCCTCTTTGTATTTGTATGCTGCTCACCGAATTAGCAAAATCGGGCATATTAACCCAATACACCGAGTGCGATTCCGAATCGTTGAACGGAATGCCGTTGATCGTAATGTTTATGCGGCTTGCATCGCTTCCACGCACGCGCATTCCGGTGTATCCAAAACCCGTTCCGGTTTCGGAAGTACTCACAACGGAAGGTTGCAAATCGAGTAAAAACGGAATGTCTTCGCCTAAATTTTTCGATTTTATTTCGTCTTTATCCAAATTTGAAATGGCGAAAGGCGTTTTTTCGGCAGCTCTTGTGGCTTTCACAATCACCTCATCTGAGAGTACTTCCGATTGTATCAGTTTTATTTTAATTGGCTCATTTTGAGGCATTTCTACGTCTATTTCTACGGTTTCAAAACCTACAAACGAAATTTTTAAACTGTATTTTCCCACTTTTAACTTATCGAGTTCAAAAATACCTTGCGAATTGCTCAAAGTAGCAAGTTTAGTACCTTTTATCGAAATACTTGCTCCTATTAAAGGTTCGCCGCCAAAGGTTTCTACGGTTCCTTTGAGCACATTTTGCGCCCAAAGTGTTGAACTTATTGCAATTAGCAATAAGCAAAAAAACATTTTTTTTGTTTTCATCTTTTTTTAATTTGAAAAGTAAACACTTGAAAAAGAAAATTCTTTTTCTGAATAAATCAATTAAAAAAAAGGAGGATTAATTGTCGTTCCCTTAGCAGCATTACCTGCTCAGGTTCAGAGGGTATAATCTCAGCTCGTGATTTAGAGCACCCCTTTTCGGTTTGTTTTGAGTTTGTTCTATTAATAAATGAACAAAACGAATTGTGTATTTAATTTTGCAAAGCTATTCAAATTTAACGAATAACCAAAACGTGCGAAAAATAAAAAATGACTCATACGTTTTAATTTTCAATTGGAATTCTGTTTTTTAGTGCATTGAAGATTTAACTGATATTATATTTTTTTCTTAATTTTTTCAATTTCTTCACGAGTTAAACCCGTTTCTTGCATTATTTCTTCTATTGTTTCGCCGTATTTGAGCATTTTTTCTGCAAATTTAATGCTTTTTTCTTTTTCTTTTGCCAAAGCCTCTTCTTCTCTTTTCAACGCCTCTTCCAGATTTCCTTTTAAATCTTTTATGCC
>DZBP01000260.1 GCA_022729915.1 Draconibacterium orientale
TCAAATTTTCAAATTTTCAAATTTTCAAATTTTCAAATTAACTAATTTTCAAATTAACTAATTATGTTGTCAATTGCTAAAAAAATAATTTTTATTTTTCTATTGGTATTTTGGGGAAATAGTTTTTTTGGACAGGTCAAATTTACTAATTTTCCAGATAGTGCAAAAACAGGTATTGTGTTGAATTGCATAGAAATAGATGGTCATATTGTACCACATGTTTACATGCGTGAAATTATAATTTTGCCGCCTCGTACTTTTAAAAACAAACGCGAAAAAGAACGATATACTCGTTTGGTGCATCATGTACGAAAAGTTTATCCTTTTTCGCAGATTATCAAATATATGCTTGTTGATATTGCAAAAGAAATGGAAACATTGCCAAGCGAAAGGTCGAAAAATGTTTACGTTAAAAAGAAAGAAAAAGAACTAAAAAAGGAATTTGAAGGGCAATTGCGGCAACTTACTTTCACTCAAGGGCGAATATTGATAAAATTGATTAACCGCGAAACCGGAGAAACTACTTTTGATATTGTCAAAGATTTAAAAGGTACTCTTTCTGCTTTTTTTTGGCAATCGGTGGCAGTCATTTTTAATTCGAGTTTGAAGTATGAATACGATGCTAATGGCGATGATAAATTGATTGAAGAAATAGTTATTAAAATTGAAAACGGGCAATTATAATGAAAAACAACTGGAACAGAGATAAATACATAGAAGCTTGGGATTTTGCAACCCTCAAACATTCTGGACAAATTTATGGCTCAAAAGTGAAAGGTTTAGATATTGATTACATCAACCACATTGGTGCTGTAAGTATTGAAATTATGTGGTTTTTGTGTAATACATCAAACATTTACGACGCTGATATGGCATTAAATTGCGCTATTTTGCACGATACTTTGGAAGACACAAAAACAAGTTTTGATGAGCTTGAAACCACGTTTGGAAAAGAGGTGGCTTTGGGTGTTTTGGCGCTTACAAAAAATACTCAATTGCCAAAAAATGAGCAAATGCTTGATAGTTTGGCACGTATTAAGTTACAACCCAAAGAGGTTTGGTTGGTTAAAATGGCTGACCGTGTTTCTAATCTCTGCGCTCCTCCTTATTATTGGACTAACGAAAAAATCCATTCGTATCAGCAAGAGGCACTTACGATATATAATTCTCTGGCTTCGGCTGACAATGTTATGGCTGACCGCTTACTAGATAAGATAAACAAATATAGTGCTTTCTTAATTTAAAAAAAATAGAAGGTAATTGCAAAAAGTCATCGTAATTATGGTTTCTAAAATGGTTTGAATTTATTTATTAGCAAGCTGTTTTTTAAGCAATTGATACGATGATTTTTCAATTTTCGTCAATTCCAAATATTTATAAATAGCTTTAATCATCAGTACTATATTTATTATAATCAAACAGACTTTAAACACTTGGCAAAATGAAAAATACAATTTATTTTGTCTTAATGCTTAAATTTGAGACACTACTTAGATTTCAAACTTTAAAACATATTTTTTACAAAAAACAATTTCCAAAATAATTTGAGAGAGCATTTTCGTCAAAAAAAGCAGATAGTTACTTCATAATTTGATTTTTAGAAAAGAAAAATTTAATTTATTTACTTTATAACTTTATGAATATTAATAAATTATGTATATTAAGGCATATTTTTTGATAGAATATATTGAAATTGAATATTTTTGTATATTTTTGTATAGATAGAACATTTGATTTTTTGCAAATAGTAAACAAAAAACTCCAAAAAGCACTTTTTGTATAGAACTTAGTAAGAAAGTACTTTTTAGAACTTACATACAATAAGTAAAATTTGAAAAATAAATCCTCAGCAATGAATTTAAAAAAACTAGTAACGTTCGCTTTATTTATCCTTCCGCTTATTTCGGTGGCACAATTACCCAATGCAGCATTTACCATAAATTCTGCCACATTATGCGAAGGCGATAGCGTAGAATTTACCAATACATCAACCAATTACAGCAATTTGCATTGGTTTTTTGGCGACGGAAGCGATACATGGTCAAGGCAAACTCCCAAACATAAATATTCACACAACGGAGCTTACACGGTAAAGCTTGTTGCTATTTTTTCCTTAGGAAAGGATTCGATTGAAAAACAAGTTGTTATTGCAGCAAAACCTCTTGTTGAAATATCGGTTTCGCCTTCAAATGTTATTAACTTGGGCGAAAAAGCTACACTTTCGGTGAGCAACGGTTTTTCTCATTACGAATGGTCGACCGGAGAAGCGACTGCTTCTATTGATGTTTTTAAAGAAAGTTATTATTGGGTAAAAATTCATGATTCTAACAATTGCTCTAACTCCGATACGGTTTTCATTGCTGTAATTCAAAATGATATAAGTGTTTCGAGCAACATTCTTACTCCCAATGTAGATGGCTACAACGACTTTTTTGAAATTACTGATATTAATAATTATAATTTCCCTATTGAAGTTTATATATACAATATTCGTAACGAACTTATTTTTGAAAGCTCTGATTATCAAAATGATTGGAATGGTGGCGATTATCCGGCAGGTGCTTATTTCTATTTGTTAAAAACCCAAGACAGGCGCGATAAAACAGGAACTATCAATATTTTAAAATAATAAAACAGATTTTTTTTATCGAATAAATTGGTTTTATTAGTAACTTGCATCAATCTTATTTTCAAAATACTATTTTACCACAAATAAACCTGCATAAAAGTCTGATTTTTAAATAAAAACATGGAATTAGATTGCTTAGGTTTTAACGAACAAACGAATGACAACAACAAAAATTTACATACTTTTTGCACTGATGCTCTTATCGGCATCTACTTTTGCTCAACAGTTATTTAGCGACAATCAGTTTTTATACAATAAATTTGCACTTTCGCCTGCTTTAGCCGGAATAACCGGGCATACAGAAGGTTTTGCCGGATTTAAACAAAATTGGCTGGGTGTGCAAGGTGCTCCCGAATACAAAAGCTTAAGTATCAATTCGGCTAAAAACGAAAATGTAGGTTTTGGTGCTAATCTTTTTGCCGACAAAACCGGTATTTTTGCACAGTTTAGCGCGCAAGTTAGCTATGCCTACCATTTGAAACTCGATGAAGTTATGGGATTGCATTTTGGTTTAAATGCTGGACTTTACAACAACCGAATTGATGTGGCTTCGATACACACCTCGTCGATAAATGACCCTGTAGCAATGACTTACCAAGATTATCATGGTACTGCGTTTGATGCAGGGTTTGGTATTTCGTTCCATTACGACAATTTGTTAGTTGGTTTTTCGGTGCCTAGAGTTTTGGGCTCGCAAATTACTTACAACAAAGATTATGATTTGAACTATACGCTTGCTCGTCATTATCAAGCACATGTGTCGTATTTGCACACACAAGGCGATATTTCTATCGAACCCATTGTTGTGTTGCAAATGGCACAAAACACTCCTTTGTTTTACGAAATAGCGACTACATTTAATTACAAAAAAGCTGTTTGGGCAAGCGTTCTTTACAAAAAAGGAAATACTTTTGGTTTTGGTGCAGGGGCCGCTTTGAGCGAACGCTTTGTAGCAAATTATATGTACGAGTTTGGAAATTCGGGAATGAATGCAGTAGCGCAAGGCTCGCACGAAATATCAATTGGTTTCTTGCTCAAGTACAACGAAAAGAAAGCTAAACTTTCCATCTTTAACGATGCGCCGGAAGTAGAAGAGAAATCGAAAGAAAATGGGCAAATTAAACGTTTGGAAGACGAAATTAAAGCTTTGAAAAAAGAAATCAAAAAACTACAAGAAGATTTGAAAAAATGTTGTAGTGAAAATACGGATATTAAAGAGCTAAAAGAAAAACTTGAATTGCTGGAAATGGAACTAAAAGAACAAACTACTACCGTAATTGAGAAAATACAATA
>DZBP01000064.1 GCA_022729915.1 Draconibacterium orientale
TAAGCTTCGCCTTTCAATTCTTTAATTCGTTGAGCGAGTGTCGAAATTTTTGTTTCAGCGTCGGACTGTTTTTTGCGTTCTAGTTCGATTACTTTTGCGGGTGCGCTGCTTACAAAACGCTCATTAGTAAGTTTTTTCATTACTATTTCGAGCGAACCTTCTGCGTATTTTAGTTCGACTTCTAGCTTTTGAATTTCTTCTTCTACATTGAGCATATTGCCCAAAGCAACATAAAATTCATTGTTTTTAACAATAAAAGAAATCGCATTTTCAACCTTGTTTGAGGTTTGAATTAATGCCGAAAGATTTACTGATTTTATAATTACTGAATCGTATTTAGAACAATAATTGCCATTTATAGTTTTTACAAATACCTCTAAACTTTCTTTGAATGCAATATTTTTTTCCTTACGTATTCTTCTAATTTCTGAAATTGTGTTTTTAACATCTTCAAATTCGTCAATTAGTTGTTTATCAAAGTTTTGTGCTTTTGGCATTTGCGAAATCAGAATACTTTCGCCCTCTTTTCGTGTTTCCATTAATTGCCAAATTTCTTCGGTAATGAATGGCATAAAAGGGTGAAGAATTTTCATTAATTTTTCAAAAAACACAAGTGTTTCATCATACGTTTTCTTATCAATAGGTTGTAAATAAGCAGGTTTTATAGTTTCTAAATACCAACTCGAAAAATCGTCCCAAAACAAGCGATAAATGGACATTAAAGCTTCGCTCAAACGGAATTCGTCGTATTGTTTGTCCATCAGAGTTAGAACTTCATTTATCTTATTATCAAGCCATTGAACAGCAATTTTAGAAGCTTCTGGCTGTGAAATAGTGGCATCTACTTCCCAATTTTTTACCAATCGGAAAGCATTCCAGATTTTACTTCCAAAATTTCTACCTTGCTCAGGCAAACTGTCGTTGTACAACAAATCGCCTCCGGCAGGTGAACAAAACATCATGCCTGTGCGCACAGCATCAGCTCCAAATTGTGCAATCAAATCGAGTGGGTCAGGAGAGTTTCCAAGCTGTTTAGACATTTTTCTACCTTGGTCATCTCGCACCATTCCAGTGAAATACACATCTTTAAACGGATAAGTGCCTTCATATTCATATCCGGCAATTATCATTCGAGCTACCCAAAAGAAAATAATATCGTGCCCTGTAACCAAAACATTGGTTGGGTAATAATAGCTAATATCTTTATTTTTAGGCTCGTTGATGCCATTAAAAACAGAAATTGGCCAAAGCCACGATGAAAACCAAGTATCTAAAACATCTTCGTCTTGGCGTAAATCTTTTTCTGTTAAATTAAATTTTCCGGTTTTTTCTTTTGCCAAAATTAAGGCTTTTTCTATCGTTTCGGCTATTACAAAATCGTTGCTATCGGGCAAATAAAAAGCTGGAATGCGTTGTCCCCACCAAAGTTGGCGCGAAATATTCCAGTCTCTTACATTGCTCATCCAATGGCGATACGTATTTTTGAAGCGTTCTGGCGAAAATTTAATTGTATCATTTTCAACATTTTCAAGAGCCGGTTTTACCAATTCTTCCATTTTCAAAAACCATTGCATCGAAAGTTTTGGTTCTATAACTACTTGGCTACGTTGAGAATAACCAACTTTATTGTTGTAATCTTCAATTTTTACAAGATTTCCGTTTGCTTCTAAATCTTTGGTAATTAATTTGCGAACTTCAAAGCGATCTTTTCCAATGTACAATTCAGCGGCTTGGCTCATTGTGCCGTTGTCGTTGAAAATATCAATACTTGGTAAATTATGCTTTTGACCTAAAATATAGTCGTTTTCGTCGTGTGAAGGAGTAATTTTCAGAGCTCCTGTACCAAACTCTTTATCAACATATTGGTCGAAAATTAAAGGAACTTCACGGTTCACTAATGGCACAATTACTTTTGCACCTTTTAAATGTGTATATCTCTCATCTTCAGGGTGAACGCAAACAGCGGTATCGCCTAAAATAGTTTCGGGGCGAGTTGTTGCAATTGTTACAAAGTCTTGACTATCTTTGAGTTGATAACGAACATAGTAAAGTTTCGATTTTTCTTCTTTATATTCTACTTCTTCATCAGAAACGGCAGTAAGAGCTTTTGTATCCCAATTTACCATTCTTACTCCTCTGTAAATTAAGCCTTTATTGTACAAATCGATAAAAACTTGAATAACACTTTGGTATAAATCGTCGTCGAGGGTAAATTTAGTTCTGTCCCAATCACACGAAGCACCAAGTTTTTTTAGTTGCTCTAAAATAATACCGCCGTGTTTGTGCGTCCATTCCCAAGCGTGTTCTAAAAATTTCTCACGAGTGAGTGATTTTTTATCAATTCCCTCAGTAGCAAGCTTATTCACCACTTTAGCCTCTGTAGCTATCGACGCATGGTCGGTTCCGGGAACCCAACAAGCATTTTTTCCTTGCATACGAGCGCGACGAATCAAAATATCTTGAATCGTGTTGTTCATAATATGCCCCATGTGTAATACTCCCGTAACGTTTGGTGGTGGAATTACAATTGTAAATGGCTCTCTTTCATCAGGTTCTGATTTAAAAAGCTTGTGTTTTAGCCAATACGAGTACCATTTTTCTTCGCTTTGTGCAGCTTGATATTTAGAAGGAATTTCCATTTTATAGTTTATTTTATATATATTTTCTTTTATTTTAGATTAAATTATGAGTAAATTTTAAAAAAAAATCAATAATTATAATTTTTATTTCAACTTACAAAAATATAAAATTCAATGAATTTATAAAATTAAAATTTGTGTAATGTTTCTTTTTCTTTGAATAATGTAAAATTAATAAAATTTAGTTGTATATTTAAAACTTATATATTGTTGATAATAAACTAATTAAATCCTTGTGAAAATAGCATTGAGTTTATTATAAGTCGATACAGTTAATTATGTATTTTCTGAATTTTTAGGATAATAATAAAGTAAATTTTTGCATATTTTTAAAAAAATTGTTTGATAATTTTTATCGGTATAGATTTTGTAAGTTATTGAAATTTAATATTTTATATGTTTCTTTTGAAATAGAATGGAGTCTATATATTTTTTATTAGAATAAATGTATTGATTTATAAGAAAGATAAATTTTAAAATAACTTGGTATTTCAGAACTTTTTATGATAGGATATATTAAAGAAAATTTCAAAATTATTAACAAAATTTGAAAATTAATTCTATATTTGCAAGTCGAAAAAAGAAATTCTGTATGATTTTCATACAAACTAATTGAGTTAAAAAAAGAAAATGGAAGATATTTTTAAGAAAATTGGAAATAAAATTACATTAAGCCAAAAGATTGAGCGGCGTATAGAAGCTGCTATTCGCGACAAAAAACTGCCTATTGGTGCAAAATTACCTACCGAAAGAGAACTTTGCGAGTCGTTTGGTGTTAGTCGTACAGCATTGCGCGAAGCTCTTAGACGCTTGAGTGCCAGAGGTTTAATTGAAATAACGAAAGGCAGTGGAATGAGAGTGAAAGGCTTAAATATAAAAGATGCTATTAGTAGTTTGAATTTGTATTATGATTTGCAGTTTGATAGAAATTTGATTGCTCAATTTATTGAAGTTCGCAAAATATTTGAACCACAGATAGTTAAGCTGGCTTGTTTACAGCGTACTGATGCTGATTTGCAGGAAATTGCTGTAAATTTAAAAAGTTTTGCCGACTGTAATCCTGATGATACTCAGTTGGAATCCGATTTAGACAACAAATTTCATCTTTTAGTGGCTAAAGCTTCGCATAACCCTATTATTCAGGTTACTATGGAGCCCATTTACACTCTTTTGCCTCGAATGCGAAACTTGATTTATTCAAATATTGATGGCGAGAAGTTTATCACACTGAATTATCATACACGTATTTACGAAGCTATAAAGTCAAAAGACAGCGAAGGTGCATTTCAAGAAGCAGTGAATCATTTACAACATTCTACTGAAAATTATTATAAATATTTGCATAACACCATATTATAAGAATAAAGAAAGCCTCAGATTTTTTTCGTGAGGCTTTACTTTTTTAGTTTGTTTCTTAAATCGAGAGCTAAATTTTATCAAATATTTTATTTGCCAAAAACTTAATATTTTTTTAATATATCTGCATTTTTGAAATAATGTTCTAAAATCTGGCGATACAAATAGCCTTTATTAGCCATTACAGCAGCACCAATTTGGCATAATCCAACACCGTGCCCCCAGCCTGCACCTTTTAATATAAATTTTTGTGGAATTCCATTTTCTATTTCGTGCATTTCTATTACAAAGGCAGAGCTAAACAAGTGGCTTTCTGATAAAAAACGTCGTATTTCGAGCTCTTTACCAACTATCAATGTTTTCTTTGATCCTTGTATTTCAAGTTTGCTTATTCGTCCAGACTCTCCTCTTTTTAAAGCTTTTAGTGAGTAAATATCACCAAAATCAATACCGGATTTTTTTAAAAGAAGCTTAGATATTTTTTCTTGACTCATTTCCACAGTCCACCGATAAAAATCGGTATCAAGGTCATAGTCGTTTAAAATTTGCTCAAGAACCTTTTTTTCTTTGGTATTACAAAAAGCAGGCTCATTGCTCAAAATCCAAGCTTGTGCGTTGGCTTCAATTTTTAAATCGAGTGAGGCTAAATTGCTAACTTTTTCATTATCAACAATTCGTGTGAGATATGGCAAGTGTGTATTTTCCCAAACGTGCTCAAAATTTTCAGAAACTCCACCACAGGATTTAGAAAATCTAGCATCACAAAGTGAGTTGTCATACATTAATACTTCTCCTGAAGTTTCTGTAACTGCATCTATTGCTTTTTGAGTTGAAATTTGTGTAATTCCTTGATAACGTTGGCAATGGTCGTCAGCACAAACATCAAACAATTTATGGTCGTGGTTATCGTACCATTTAATCAGCTCATTTTCAGCAGTTGACCCTAAAAAAACGGTTTGTTCTTTTTGCTTTCCTTTTTTTCTTCTTTCGATTTGTGCTAAAAGCCACGAACGTGATATAATAGCGTGAGCTTTAAGAAGTTCTATGTGCGAAGTAGCTTTCATTTCTGACGAAATTACGCTCTTTAAATAATCCTCAACGGGAATATGGTTAATAAGCCAAATTTTTTCTTCTTCTACACGGAAAACAATTTTTCCTTTAAACCGTTGATTTTGCTTTTGTTCCCAATGAAAATTTATACCAATTACAACATCAGAAACAGTTACAAAATTAGCATCGAATATCTCTGGAATTAGTGTAATTTCAGAAAATTGTTTAACAAAATCGCCGATTTTAATAAGCCCTAAATGATAATTAACAATTTGATTACCAGATATTTTAACATTTCCTTCTTTGAAATAATAATTACCTGATAATTCAAAAGCAATACTTGCGGAATGTAAAATTCCAATATCCACGATTGGTTCCATTTATTATATTTTAATATTGAAAATTATGCACTTGCTTCCATAAAACTATCAACTGCTAAACGAACCGAACCATTTAATAGCAGTAAACGTTTGGCTTCATCATAAGAAATATTTCCAATTTCGTCCATAATCATTCGAGTACCTCTATCCACTAATTTCTTGTTAGTAAGCTGCATATCAACCATTTTGCTGCCTTTAACGCGACCAAGTTTTACCATCAAAGACGTAGTAATCATGTTTAAAACTAGTTTTTGAGCAGTTCCAGCTTTCATTCGTGTGCTACCAGTAATAAATTCAGGTCCCACAATTGGCTCGATAGCCACGTCCACAACTTTCGACATTTCGCTGTTCTTGTTGCATGTAATACAGGCAGTTAGCAAACCTCTTTTGCGAGCTTCAGTAACTCCACCAATAACATAAGGAGTTCCTCCTGAGGCTGCAATTCCTAAAACTGAATCCTTTTCATTGATTTCGAAATTTTCCATATCTTTCCAACCCATCTCCCAATTATCTTCAGCATCTTCTACCGCTTTTCTTATTGCTCGGTCGCCACCAGCTATAAGTCCTATTATAACTCCTTCGGGCATTCCATAAGTTGGAGGAATTTCTGAAGCATCAAGAATACCAAGCCTTCCACTAGTCCCGGCACCAATATAAAATAATCTTCCACCTTTTTTTACTCTTTTGGCAAGTTTTGTAACAAACTCCTCTATTTTAGGAATTTCAACTGCAACTGCTTGATGAACTTTTGCATCTTCTTTATTTATGTTTTCAAGTATTTCTCTTATAGACATTTTTTCTAAGTCATTGTAAAGAGAAGGTGCTTCTGTTGTTTTCATTGTTATTATTTTTTTAAAATTTTGCAGAGAAAATAGTTATTTTTAGCTAAATATAATTTCTAATAATCTCCTTTTTTTACTTATTTAATATATTTTTGTTTCAAATAATTTATAATACAGCTTTTGTAAATATACGAATTGTTTATAATCTAATAGTATTAATGTATTATTTTTTTCAAAAAATTAGTTTGATGAGTGATATGAAATGAGAGCATTTATTGGCTTTTCGAGAATAAATGAAATTTTAAGCTTTTTACTTTCAGCTACTTCTGTCAAAATTTCTGAAAAATGATAAGCAATTGAACCAATAAATCCTATTTGATAAGCTTGATAATTAGAATATTGCATGATATTACTCTCAAAAAAGTCAGAAAAACTGTCAAAAATAAACTTTTTAATGTAGCCATTTTGGATATTTTCCTTTAAAAAAGGAGTAAATGAAGCTAAAAATCTATTCGGATTTTTTTCTTTGTAAACGGCATTTTGTATTTGAACTTGAACTGGATTGTATTGTTTATCAAATGCTTGTGCCAAAGCTAGCGGTAATTTACGCTTAAAATAATGATTTACTAATTTTCTGCCTAAGTAAGCACCACTGCCTTCGTCACCAAGAATATACCCAAGCGTTGGAACTTTGTCAACTATCTTACCATCAGTACATAAGCACGAATTTGCTCCAGTACCAAGTATGCAAGCGATTCCCGAATCATTGCCAAATAAAGAGCGAGTAGCTCCAAGCATATCGTCGTTTGCGTCAACTTTAGCATGTATAAACAGTTGATATAGAGCATTTTCTATTATATGGGAATTTGAATTTTTGATGCACCCTGCACCGTAGAAATGGATTTCGCTAACTTGTTCTTTTTCTTCATCAGAGAATTTATCATTTAGTAAAGCAAAAACACTTTCGGTAGTATGAAAAAAAGGATTAATACCTTCAGTTGATAATTGTCTAAATATCTGATTATTATGTAATAAAACCCAGTCTGTTTTAGTAGAACCACTATCTGCTAATAATATCATTTGATAAGAAATTATAAAATTATGTACTATTGAAATTTTATTTTAGTATTGAAATTTTTTCAAATACAAAAATAAAAAAAAAAATGTAATATATAATATGTATTACAAATTTTTTTTATAATTTTGAACACAAAAAATAAGGCGTTTTTGATTGTGAATAGATTAATTTTTATACAACCAATGTAAATTATTAATAATTAATCAAATAGAATTAATAAAGACACTTTGTTTTGTTTAAAATAATATATAAAAAAATAAAAATTAAGAAAATCTTAAAAAAAATTTAACTATGTCAAAATCCATTAACATTTTTCTTCTCAATCAAAGTGTAGAAGATGTGAAAAATACATTGCTTGAATTTAAAGACAATAAGCTGGTAGAGGCAATTTTTATAAATTCGAATCTTGAAATAGATTTGGAATGTAAAAAAATTAAAAAAATTGACATTTCTGATTTTTCAACTTCAGAAAATTTACAAAAAATAGCAAAACACAGCAAAGCAGATTATACCGTTTTACTTAAAACAGAAAGTACACTTTCATTAGGACAATTTGCACTCGAGCGTTTTTTAGCTGTAGCTGAAGATACAAAGGCTGAATTTGTTTATTCCGATTATGCAGAAATGAAAAACGGAGCTAAAAAGAAGCATTTATTAATTGATTGCCAAGAAGGAAGCTTAAGAGATGATTTTAATTTCGGTAGTTTTCTATTTTTCAAAACCAAGGCATTTAAAAAAGCTGCGAAAAAATTAAATCCTGAGTTTAAATTTGCTGGATTATATTCTATTCGATTAAAAATGATGGAGCGAAATTCTATCATGCGAATTCCGGAAATACTTTATGTTTTAGAAGAAAAAGATGAACGCAAAACTGGTCAAAAAATCTTCGACTATGTTGATCCAAAAAACAGAGCTGTTCAGATAGAAATGGAAATTGCAGCAACAGAACATTTGAAAAATATTGGGGCATTTTTGAAGCCAAAATTTAGAAAAGTAAAATTTGAAAACTACAAATTTGAATATACAGCTTCAGTTGTAATTCCTGTTTTTAATCGCGAAAAGACAATAAAAGATGCTATTGAGTCTGTTTTGAACCAAAAAACGGATTTTAAATTCAACTTAATTGTTGTGAACAACCATTCGAGCGATAAAACTGGCGAAATTATTGAAGAACTAGCCAAAAAAGACGAAAGATTGATTCATTTAGTTCCTAAAAGACGCGATTTACTTATTGGAGGTTGTTGGAATGAAGCTGTTCATTATGAAAAGTGTGGAAAATTTGCTGTTCAACTTGATAGCGATGACTTATATAAAGACCAAACTACTTTACAACAAGTAGTCGATACTTTCCATAAAGAGAAATGCGCAATGGTAGTTGGTTCTTACGAACTTGTTGATTTTAAACTCAATTCAATTCCTCCCGGGCTTATTGACCATAAAGAGTGGACAGAAGATAACGGACGGAATAATGCGCTAAGAATAAATGGATTAGGCGCACCACGTGCTTTTTATACTCCACTTTTGCGTAAACTGAATATTCCTAATGTAAGTTATGGTGAGGATTATGCTGTAGGTTTAGCTATTTCACGCAATTTTAAAATAGGTAGAATTTACAATAGTATTTATTTGTGCCGTCGCTGGGACGATAATTCTGATGCTGATTTGGATATTAGTGTAATGAACAATCACAATATTTACAAGGACAGAGTTCGTACTTTTGAGTTGAAAGCACGTCAGAAAATGAATTGTAAAAAATAAAAAGAAGGTAAAAAATCAATCAATTTCGGTCTAGATTTGTATAAAATTTAGACCGAAAAAAAATAGAATTGAAATAAAAAATCAGGTAAAATGATGGAGTATTCAAAATTAGCGAAAGATTTGATAAGTAGTCAAATAGAAGGCTGGGAATTGGCTAAAAAAAATTATAAGGATTTAGGAAATGTTCAGGTAAAAGAAGTATTATTTGACGATTTTAAAATTAAAGTCCAATTCAATCCTGGCAGAATTCGCTCTTCAGCTGCCAAAGTTGATGCCAAAACGCTTTCAGAGCGTCCTTGTTTTTTGTGCAAAAAGAATCGTCCATTAGAACAAAGCGAGCTTTCTATTATAAAAAAATATGATATTTTAATCAACCCTTTTCCTATTTTTGAACAACATTTAACCATTGTAGATAAAAATCATGTGCCACAATTGTTGAAGGGCAGAATGGGGGAGATGCTTGAAATTGCTAAGCTTTTAAATGAGTTTACTGTTTTTTATAACGGACCCAAATGTGGTGCTTCAGCTCCAGATCATTTTCATTTTCAAGCAGGAAATAATAATTTTTTACCAATTGGGAATGAGCTAGATATTTTGATTGGAAAATATGGAAAATCTTTAAAATCAAATAATTGCGAGCTTTTGGCAATTGATGATTCTATTCGTAAAATTTTATTTTTCACTTCAGAAAACAAGCAAGATATTGAGAAAGAATTTAATAAAGTTTATGAATTGCTTGAAACTAAAAAAACGGATTCAGACGAAGCAGCTATGAATGTTTTAGCTCGTTATGAAAAAGGCAAATATCAAATAATCATGTTCTTACGCGGTGTTCACCGACCTTGGCAATATACTGCCGAAGGCGATGCCAATATTCTAATTACACCCGCTTCGGTTGAGTTTGGAGGCATTTTAATAACTCCACTCGAGAAGGATTTTGTTAAAATTACAAAAGACGATATTGTAGATATTTTTAAGCAAACATCTATTAAAAAAGAACTTTTTGAAGCTTTGTTAATAGAAATTGAACAAAATAGCTAAATTTTTATCAAAAATTAATTGAAAAAGTTTAAAAAGGCAGAATTATGTCAGTAATTATTGAAAAATATAAGGATTTTTATTTTGAAGAAGTTTTGACTTTGTTTAACGAAAATTCAGAGTTTGATTTTTTTACCGAAGAACTTTTAAAAAATAAATTGAATGAAGACCCTCGTTGGAACCCAGAAACTACTCTTGTAGCAAAAATAGATTCCATAATTATTGGATTTATGCAAGGCATAGAGCAAACAATTCGAGGATTAAAATACGGTTTTATTAAATTGATGGTTGTAAATAAAACTTTTAGAAGACAGCATATTGCAACTAAAATGTATATGCAACTGGAGAATTATTTTCGTGAAAAAAGTACAGATATTGTTCGTTTTTATGATACTCCATTGAATTATTATATGCCCGGAATTGACCCAAAATATACGCCGGCTGTATGCTTTGTTCAAAAACTTGGATTTAAAAAATTTGAAGATTCTTTTAACATGACCGTAAGTTTAGAACAAGATTTTTCGGTTGAAAACGAACTTGAATTGCTTAAAAATGAGGCTATTGAGGTAAAAAGGGCTGATGAAAATGAAAAAAATGAGCTTTTGGAATTTGCCAAAATTGAATGGGAATTATGGCAAAATGAAATACTCGAAGCATACAAAAACGAACCAATAGCTGTTCACATTGCTAAACTAAATGGTCAAATTAAAGCGTTTTCGTTGCACACTGCAAACAATAAAGGCTTAGCTTGGTTTGGTCCTATGGGTACACATACAGATATGCGTGGGAAAGGAATTGGTAGTATTTTGTTAAAATTATGCCTCCAAGACCTTAAAAATCAAGGACATAAAACGGCTGTAATTCCATGGGTAGCACCCACTGCTTTTTATTCGCATTATGTTGGTGCTCAAATAACTAGAGTTTTTTGGAGATACAAAAAAGAGCTTACAAATGTATGAAAATTGCATTCTTAGGTGATAGCTTAACACATGGAAACAACTGGCAATCAGCTATTAGCGAACATATTGTTCGTAATTTTGGGGTTAAAGGCGATAAAACTTCTGATGCTCTTTTGCGGTTGAACCAAATACATGAATTTGAGCCTGATGTAGTATTTATTATGTTGGGAATAAATGATTTAGGAGAAGCAATTCGGTTTGACGAAATAGTTAAAAATTACGAACAAATTGTGTTAATTTTAAAAGAACAAAACCCTTCTGTTCAAATTTTTATACAGTCGTTGTTGCCGATAAATAAAACTATTTTTAAAAACGAAAAATTACAAATAGCTGATATTTTGAGTTTTAATATCTCATTAATTCAATTTGCAGCAAAGCTAAAATGTGGTTATCTTTCTCTTTATGAGCATTTTGTAGATAAAAATAATTATTTAAAAAAAGACTTTACAAACGATGGTTTACATTTGAATACAAAAGCATATTTTATTTGGGAACATATTATTAAATATAAAAATTCAATTAAATTAATATAAACATTACGAAATTAATACTATTTTATTATTTCTAAAAACAAAGATTTACTATGTCTGAAAAGAAAATAAACGTCTGGAAATGGCTTCCTTCGCTTTATTATACCGAAGGGATTCCATACATTATTGTGATGACTCTTTCGGTAATTATGTATAAACGTTTGGGCATTTCAAATACGGATATTGCTCTATATACCAGTTGGTTATATTTGCCTTGGGTAATAAAACCACTTTGGAGTCCGGTGGTTGATATTTTAAAAACTAAGCGTTATTGGATTGTTTTAATGCAGCTTTTGATAGGTGCAGGTTTGGCTGGTGTGGCATTTACAATCCCAACTTCCAGTTTTTTTCAATATACTTTGGCGTTTTTCTGGCTTTTAGCTTTTAGCTCAGCTACGCACGATATTGCTGCCGATGGTTTTTATATGCTTGCGTTAAACAGCAATGAGCAAACATTTTACGTGGGAATTAGGAGCACTTTTTACCGAATAGCCATGCTAACTGGTCAGGGTTTAATTGTAATCATTGCCGGACATTTTGAAACAACTAGCGGTTTAGAATCTCTTGAAATTAAGGTAAATGCAAAAAATAATACGGAGTTAGTACATAATTTTGCTTTGCCGGAATATACAAATGTAAAATCAACTACCGAAGAATTGAAATTTATTAGTGTTACAGACTTGAATATTAGCACTGAAAATATTGATAAACAAGTATTTGATTCGCTTTTGAAAGTTGTTCACAGCAGTAACATCGCAAATGATTTTTATGAAGAGGAGCAAGCAATAACGCAAGAACCAAGTTGGTGGCAAAAAAATGTTTCTTCAAAGTTAAAAGAAATTTTGAAAGAAAAATTCAATAAAGAACCCATTAAATCCGGAAATAGTGTAGGTAATGTCGGAATTGTGGCTTTTAAATTGAATCGCGAAATAGCTAAAGATAAGGAAATTATATTAAATTTTGGACAAAAAGCGGGTGATAAAAGTATTTTACTGGTAGAAGGTGTTCGTTTTGTGTTTAAGCGTGAAAATCAAGACAAAACGGCTTATGCATTAATTCAGCTCGACCCCAAATTAAAAAATAATAAAACGGCAATATTTTTAGGACGTTCGGGAAATATTACGTTCGCTTGGACTATTTCGTTTGGTATTTTAGCCATTATGTTTTTTGGTTTTTTCATTTACCATAAATTTATGCTACCTTACCCAGAAAGTGATGTAAAACATGAAAATGGAGATGGGCGAGGTTTTTTCAAAGAATTTATCCATACTTTTGTTTTGTATTTCAATAAAAAAGAAATTTGGGTAATACTTGGTTTTTTACTTTTGTACCGATTAAGCGAATCTCAATTAATCAAATTAGCTGCTCCGTTTTTAATAGATTCACGCGAGGCTGGAGGTTTAGGACTTACAACTGGCGATTTAGGGCTTTTGTATGGAACTATTGGCATGATTTCGCTTACTCTTGGCGGAATATTAGGTGGTATTTTCGCAGCCCGAAAAGGATTAAAATTCTGGTTGTGGCTTATGGTATTTATTATGAATATTCCACATTTGGCTTATGTTTATTTATCATTTGCAATGCCAACGTCGCTTATTGCTATTGGTACTGCGGTTGCTATTGAGCAATTTGGTTACGGTTTTGGCTTTACTGCTTATATGCTTTTTATGATTTATATTTCAGAAGGAAAATACAAAACGGCACATTTTGCTATTTCTACTGGATTTATGGCACTTGGAATGATGCTTCCCGGAATGTTAAGTGGCTGGTTACAAGAGATTATTGGTTATCAAAATTTCTTTGTTTGGGTCTTGATTTGTACACTTCCTATTATGGCAATAATTCCGTTTGTGAAAATTGACCCGAAATTTGGGGTGAATGATAAAAAAGAAAAACAGGAATAACATAGATATTTTTATCTTATAAATATATTAAAAAAGGCACATATTGTGCCTTTTTTTTATTTTATTTGCAGAAAATTGATTAATATCCAGCAGCTTGTCCGTCTTTTCTCGATTCGGAAGCTCCGTAGTAAACTTTGTTTTTTTCGTCCCACATAATTGCCTGGTAACCACCATATCCACCTAAATCATACGAAATTTTATGACCTTTGAGCATCAGTGCTTTGATGGTTTCATAATTAAATCCAGATTCGAGTAAAATTTCGCCTCCATCTGTCATTTTTTCGCCAGTGGGTTCTGATGAGCCAACGTGTTGAATACGAGGCGCATCACCGGCTTCTTGTAAGTTCATTCCAAAATCAATCAGATTCATAACTATTTGAGCATGACCTTGTGGCTGCATTCCGCCTCCCATAACACCAAAACTAATCCAAGGTTTTCCGTCTTTGGTGATGAATGCCGGAATTATGGTGTGAAAAGGACGTTTTTTGGGAGCAAACACGTTGTTATGTCCTTCTTCGAGCGAAAAAAGTTCTCCACGGTCTTGAAGCATAAAACCTAATTTTGGCGGCACCATGCCTGAACCCATTCCTCGATAATTGCTTTGAATGAGCGAAACCATATTTCCGAATTTGTCGGCTACAGTTAAATAAATTGTATTAGCTTGGTCAAAATTTCCAGCCTCGTAAGTGCTTGAAGCTCTATCTTTTATTAACTTTCTACGTTCGTTGGCATATTCTTTTGAAATAAGTTTTTCGGTAGGAATTTTTGTAAATTCTGGGTCTGCATAGTATTTCGCGCGGTCTTCAAAAGCAAGCTTTTTTGCTTCTGTAAAATAATGCACGTAATCTACTGAACCAAAGCCCATTGACTTTACATCGTAGCCTTCCATAATGTTCAAAATTTGTAAAGCAGCAATGCCTTGTCCGTTGGGAGGAAGTTCCCAAATATCGTAGCCTCTATAATTGGTTGAAACTGGCTCAATCCACTCTGAAGTATGGCTTGAAAGGTCTTTTTCTGTTAAAAAACCACCTTGTGCTTGTATAAAATCTGCAATAGTTTTGGCAATTTCTCCTTTATAAAAACCATCGCGACCGTTTTTTGCAATTTTTTCGTAAGTATTGGCTAAAAAAGGATTTTTAAATACGTCGCCTTTTTTAAGTCCTTCACCGTTAGGCATATAAATTTCTGAAAAGTTTGGCATATTTTTAAAATTGCGGGCAGAAGCAGTTAAATAAAAGCCAATCAGCTCAGTAACTGGAAATCCATTGCGTGCATATTGTATGGAAGGAGCTAAAATTTGCGGCATTTTCATGCTACCAAATTTATTCAACATTTCAAACCAACCATCAACACAACCCGGAACACTTACCGAAAGCGCGCCATAAGCTGGAACTTTGGTCATACCTTTTTCTTTGAAATAGCCCAAAGTAAGCGTTTCGGGCGAGCGACCGCTGGCATTGAGACCGTACAATTTTTGGTCTTTTGCGCTCCAAATGATGGCGAACAAATCGCCTCCTATTCCAGAACCCGTTGGCTCCATTAACCCTAAAGCTGCATTGGCAGCAATGGCTGCATCTATTGCGTTTCCGCCATTTTTCAAAATGTCTAATGCTATTTGAGTAGCCAAAGGATGGCTCGTAGCAACCATTCCGTTTTGGGCGATTACTTCCGAACGTGTAGCAAAATTATTGCTATTAATTCGGTCTTGTGCATTTAATATCAATAAATTAGCACTCAGAAAAATAAATAAAATTGTTTTTTTCATTTTGCAGTAAATGTTGTGATGAATATTTTTTTGAAAAAAATAAGCACTAGTGCTATTTTATTTGGAGCTAACTTTTTGCAATTAAATAAATTTTAAGCACTTGGCAAAATTAAATATACAATTAAATTTGGTTTACAACTTAGTAGTCGGTTTCATTTTAGTCAGAACAAAAGTATTCTAAAAAAAGCGGGTATGCAAAATTTATTTGTCATTTAGATTATATGTATTGCATTAAATATCAAACATTAAGCTTTTTAATAGTTAAATATGCTTTTTTAAAGGATTTTGTATTTTTTTAATTATTAGAATTTAGATTACTTATTTTTTTCAGAAAAAGTATAAATAAGTATTAAATTAGCGAACCATTTTACAACCTTACTGCTTCTTATTTTTAGGAAAAGATTTATTCAACTTTCTAAAAAAAAAAACTTATTAAATTTTTTCTACCAAAATGATTTTGTATTTTTGTTTTTATTAACAATTCAATTTATAGAGTGTTTTTATTATAAAATTCAAAATTAAATCATTTGTATTTTTCTAGTTTATTTTCTATCAATA
>DZBP01000065.1 GCA_022729915.1 Draconibacterium orientale
GTATTTTTCATTTGCATTTGCTTCCTGGCGATGTTGCTCAAGATATTATACTTGTTGGTGACCAAGATAGAGTAGAGGTTATTTCTGCATACTTTGATAAAATTGAAGTGAAGAAAAAAAATCGTGAATTTGTTACTCATACTGGATATTATAAAGGCAAAAGGCTTTCGGTTATTTCTACCGGAATTGGTACTGATAATGTGGATATTGTTATAAATGAGCTTGATGCAATTACAAACATTGATTTAAGCTTGCGTGTAGAAAAAGCCGAAAAAAAATCTCTGAGTTTTGTTCGTATAGGTACTTCTGGTGCTTTACAAGCTGATATTCCGGTAGATACACCTGTTGTGTCAAAATACGCAATCGGCTTCGATGGAATGTTAAATTTTTATGCAGACCGCAATTCTGTTGCCGATTTACAAATGGAAAGTGCTTTTAAATCTTTTGTAGATTGGAATCAACTTTTAGCATCGCCTTATTTTGTAAAAGCTACCGACAGAGTTTTTAATTCGATAGCTAGCGATTTTAAAAGTGGGATAACTATTTCAGCTAATGGATTTTATGGTCCACAAGGTAGAGTTTTACGTTTACCAATTGTTGATGCTAATTTGAACGAAAAAATTAGTAATTTTGACTACAAGGGTATGAAAATTACTAACTATGAAATGGAAAGCTCTGCTATTTATGGGCTTTCGGCTCTTTTGGGGCACGAGGCTGTTACCGTTTGCAATATTATTGCAAACAGAATGAGAAAAGAATATAGCAAAGATTATAAAAAGTCACTTAATTTATTGATTGAAAAAGTTTTAGATAGATTAGCTGATACAAAATAAATTTTTTTGTTGAATTGTAAATTATGTGTTGAAATTCAACGTTTGGAGAAATGTTACATTTGTAAGTATTTGTTTATTATGCTTTTTATGTTGATTTTGGTTGCCTTTTTTTAGTTTACTTTAGCCAACAATTTGCTTTTTTGGTAACTTTTTCGTTTTTATTTGCCCAAATATTTGTTTTTTTATTATAAAGTTGTATATATGATTGAGGATAAGGAACTTAAAGCTCTTATAAGTTTATTGGAAGACCCAAGCGATGATATTTTTAAGGTTGTAAATGACAAGCTTAAAAGTATGGGTACTCCAATTATTCCTCAGTTAGAATATGCTTGGGAAAATACGCTCAGCCAGTTTTACCAAGAACGAATTGAAAATTTAATTCAGGATATTCAATTTAGCGAACTGAGCACCGAACTTAAAAATTGGAACGACAAAAACTCTCAAAACCTTTTGCTTGGCACTTTTTTAGTTGCAAAATACAAATATCCTACGCTCGATTTCGATACTGTTCGTAAACAAGTTGATGCACTAATTGCCGATGTATTAGAGATTTACGACGAACGCTTTACGCCTTTAGAAAAGGTTAAAGCTATTAATCATATTATTTTTGATGTTCATCGATTTTCTCGAAACGACACTCAGTTTTATGCCATTAACAATTCTTATTTAAACAAAGTTTTAGAAACTAAAAAGGGAAATTCTTTAACGCTTGCAATTGTCTATTTACTTATAGCTCAAGCTTTAAACTTGCCTATTTACGGAGTTAATTTGCCTAAAAATTTCATTTTAGCATTTATGGACGAACGCTGCGACAACGAACGTTTTAAAGACGACGTACTGTTTTACATCAATCCATTCAATAGAGGCGCTGTATTAGGAAAGCGAGAAATTGATCACTTTCTAATTCACCAGCAAATGCCCTCTAAATTAGAGTATTACTCACCTTGTAAAGTTACGGTAATTATTCACCGTTTATTTTTGAGCTTAATATTTTCTTATGATCAAAAAGGTTTAAAGTCTGATGTTAAAGCAATTGGACAATTGGTTGATATCTTAAAAAAACAACAGTAGTTTTGTATTTTTATAGTTAATAATTTGGTATCATATTTATTTATTGTTTTTTTTGAAGTTCGTATTTAATATTATTCCATTCGTATAATTTCTCCATTATTTATTTCTATTTCAAGTTCGTCATAAGCAAAAAACACATTTTCCGGCAATTCTTTTGATTCTAAATCGTGCAGTCCCATTAAATGCGAAACGTGTGTAAGAAATGCTTTTTTAGGCTTTACTTTTTTTATTAGTTCCAAACTTTCCTCTAGGCTAAAATGCGAAATGTGTTTTTCTTTCCTTAAAGCATTGATTATTAGAATGTCTAAATTGTAAAGTTTCGTTAAATCTTCTACCCGATTTGTATCTGTTAAGTAAGCACAGTTGTCAATTTTAAATCCCAAAATTGGCAATTTGTGATGAAAAATGCGAACAGGTTCTATTTTTATTGACCCAATATAAAATACTTCGTCATTAATTTCGTGCAAGTTCATTTTTGGTATTCCAGGATATTTCAATTCAGCAAAAACATACGAATATTCTCGCTTTAAAGCTGTATGCACTCGTTTTTCGGCATAAATATCACAAGCTTTTTTCATTACATAATTTAAGGCTCTCACGTCATCTAATCCTCCAATGTGATCTTTGTGCTCGTGCGTAAGTATAACAGCGTCAAGCTTTTCTACTTTTGCTCTAAGCATTTGTTGTCTAAAATCCGGTCCGGCATCTATCAGAATTATTTGCCCAGAAAGCTCAAATAAAACCGAGCTTCTCAAACGTTTATCTTTTGTATTTGTAGAGTTGCAAACCTTACATTTACAAGCAATAACAGGCACACCTTGCGATGTGCCTGTTCCTAGAAAAGTTATTTTCATATATTTTTAACTTTCTTTTTTTATTCTAATTTGTATTTTTTTCTATTTTCAAAATAGCTCATTGTAGCTTCGTCAGCATTATTTTCTTTCAGTTTTTCAATCAAGAAATCAATATCATTTAGATTGAAAAAACTATCTGCATATTCTTCTAAAGCTTTAGTGCGCTCTGATTCATTGAGTTTCATTTTCGATTTTAGCTCACTTTCTAAAACTTTCTTTTTTGCGGTAATTCTTAAATTTAAAAAATCTTCGATACCTTTTTTATCATTTTCGTCGAGTACGCGCAGCAAGGTTTCTTTTAGCATTTCAAATTCGCGCAAGCCAAAATTCTCGTTAGATGCAAATTTTTTAATCGCATCAATACGCTCATTTCCTTGCTTTTGCTCAAAAATTTGCTCTAATTCTTTGTCCAATAATACACTTACTACTTGATCTACTCCAATCCGTTTGGCTATAATTCGTTTGTCTTTATCTAGCAAGAAAAGTACCGGAGAACTATTTATGTCGTACAGTTCTCTAAATTTAGTAAAGTGGTAAGGGTCATAAACATTTATCCAATCGAACATTTTATTGGTTTTTACAAACTCAAGCCAATTCTTTGTTTCTTTTATTGTTTTGTCCCAATCGTAAGTCATATTGTGTAAACTGACTGCATATACTTCTAAACCAACACTTTTTATTCGTTTTGTTGCTTCTACTAATTGTGGTGTTGCTTTTCGGCAGTGGCTACAACTTTCTTCCCAAAACCATACCAAAGTATATTTAGAACTGATTGAATGCATTGATTTTGTGCCATCTAGCTTAGAATTGAAACCATCAATTAAAGGTACAAGGTTATTTACTTCTTCTTGCGATATTTTTATGGAGTCTTGTTTAAAGCTAGCTTTTCCTTTTGCTGCCTTTAAATCAGTTTTGTATTTTTCTGAATAAGGCTTGCCTTTTTCATGCACTTTGTCAAGTTCTTTTAGTAAATTTTCAACCATTTGTTCGTTATTTGGCAATTTTGACATTACCAAATCTTTGGCAGTTCTACCTATAAAAAGCGGAGTTTTTTTCTTAATATCTTCTTTTAATTTATCTATATACGGTTGATTACTCCAAGTTGCATATTTGGTGTAATAATAATAGGTTTCATAAATAAAAGCTTCTTCCATTCCCATTATTTGACTGCTAGCCAAGTGGTTATGTAATGTTATAAGAACATAGCGCAACAACTCATCATTTGCTTTCGGATTGTTATAAACTTTTTCTTTTTCTGTTTCAGGTTTTACATAATCCTTGCGAAGTTCTGCATTTTTCGTAATCACGCGGTTCATTAAATAGTCAACTACTTGATTCATTGTATCTGCCATTTGTGGAACCACTTTTTCTATATACAATTTGAATTTATTTTCGTATATTGGTGTACGAAGAAGTCGAGCATCGCCAAAATCGAAATTATCCCAAAAGTGCATTCTAAAATAGAATAAATAATCTGGTATTAGCTCTTGTTTTACCTGATTTTTTTCATCTAAAAAACGTGTAGGTACTTCAATTTCTTTGGTTGCTTTTAAGAAAGCAGCAAATAATAAATCTGGATTATTTTTTATAACTTCTTCTATTTTTGCATTTACTTCTTTGCCAATTTCGCTCATTCGGTCGTTAATTTTCTTTTTTTCTTGCTCGTTGGCTGTTTTTTCTTTTTCTCGCAAACTTGTTGCTTCATTATTTTTTCCTTTTATAAAGCGTTGGTAATCATAGAATACTTCATTTTCTAAGCTACCAGTGCTTTTGAAATTGTTTATCATATCGAGCGTATCGTTTTCAAGCGAAAATACTTGGTCGTTGTTCAGAAAAATATCAAAGTAACTTCTTGTTGGTAAGAACACTAGATACATTCCACCCGGTAATTTTGTTTTCCCTTTGAAAGCGCCTTCGCCTTTTGCATCTAGCTTTATTGTATCATCTGGGTGAATTGCACTTGCAAAGTGGTGCCCCAAAATAATTTCTTGATTTGGAAATTCTTTTAATTTTACCTTTATCTCATATTGCGAAAATGCCGAGATAGAAATTAAGATTAGTAAAAATGTAAATAAGAATAGTCTTTTTTTCATAATGAATTTATTTTAAAATTATGTAAAAAAATTGTTTTTGTTTTATTTTTTTATTGTAAAATTTTATTTAATGCATCAATTATTTTTTTTGCATTCGCTTTATTCGAATAATTTTGTTCCAAAACAAATTGCCGTTCTTGCTTTTGGATAACGTTAAATTCTTCGTGAAAGTACTTATTTATTTGCAAAATTATACTTTCTGACAAATTGGCAACTATACAAATTTTATCTAATTTTGTGCCAAAAAGCATTTTGTCATTGCAAATACAAAATCTGCCTTCGTAAAGAGAACTCAGCAATTTTAGCTTTAATCCGGTTGTTTGAAACGTATAAAGTACCGAAATTTGTGAATTTTTTATTAATTCAGACATTTCTTCGTAACTTAAATCACTTATTAATTCAATATTTTTAACATTTTTTATTGCTTTTTCTAGCTTTTGGCTTGGTTTTTTTCCTGCAATTTTTACAGGAACCGCTAATTTTGAAAATACGGTATTAATTAAAAAAATAGCTGCTTCCTCATTTTCTTTTACCGACAAATTTCCATGATAGACAATGTACTTTCCTTTTCCAAATTTACTTCTTAGCTCCGAATATTCATGGAAAGCTGGAATTAAAATCGATTTTTGATACTTTTCTTCAAAATATTCGTCATCTTTTTCTGAAATACTCAATATTAAGTCAGATTTTTCTAAAATTTTTTCGTAAAACTTTAATTTTAAAGATTCAAGTCCAAAATATAGTTTATTGAGTAGATTATTTTCTTGTTTGAACAAATTTAAGTAATAATCGTGCTCAATATTGTGCATTCTTACTATTTTTTTTCTAAATTTTAATCTCTCATCAGAAATAAAATAGGTAGTGTGCAAACCTTCAAATAAGATTGGAAAATTATCTTTACATAAATTTTCAAGTAAATTTTTATTTTTCCTTGTTTTTACTATAAACGGTTTTTTTGAAAAAAGACTCAAAATATTTAATTTTCTATCGTAGTAAGTTACTGATTTACAGTATTTGTTTAGTTCTTGCGTTTCATCTCGCCCATATTTAAAACAGTGCAAATGAATATCAATATTTAGTGAATGCAACGATTTTAACTTATAAAAAATATCGATAACTCCACCATAATCAGCCGGATAAGGAATATCAAAAGCAATTATATGTAATCCGGATTTTGTCATTTGTTATGCACTGTATTATACTGTTATACAATTGATTATGTGTATATTTTAGATTTCTATCGGACTAAATAGTTGGTATAATTTTATCCAAAATTTAGTTTAATTTTACAAAAATAAGTAAAAAAGTTAAATTAAAAACATCTATTTAAAACAAAAAAACAAATAGTTATTTCTAAAATAGAATATTTTTTATCTTTGTGCACACAAAAAAGTTGTTAATAGATTAGAAGCCGTTTTTTTTCGAAACTTTATTTTCTAAAAAAATAGTTAGTAATCCATTAGTAAGTAAAGATATTGAAAGCATAGATGTTTTTTTTTGATAATAGTAGAAAATGAATTTAGAAAATCTTATAATTGAAAATGTGGGAATAGCTTTGGAAAAGCTTTATAATCAAACAGTTGATGCGAAATTAATTCAAGTGCAAAGTACTCGAAAAGATTTTGAAGGTGATTATACTCTTGTTGTTTTTCCTTTTTTGAAAATTTCAAAAAAAAATCCCGAACAAACTGCTACTGAAATTGGTATGTTTTTGAAAGAAAATGTTTCGGAAATCTCTGATTTTAATATTGTTAAAGGTTTTCTTAACCTTTCGATAAGCAACGAATATTGGCTCAATTTTTTTACTCAAAATGCTGCAAATTCCAATTTTGGAGCTGCTCAAGTCGATGAAAATTCACCTAAAGTTATGGTTGAATATTCTTCGCCAAATACAAATAAACCTTTGCATTTAGGGCACATTCGCAACAATTTATTGGGTTTTTCAGTTTCTCAAATTTTGAAGGCTGCTGGGAAAAATGTTGTTATGGTGAATTTGGTAAACGATAGGGGCATACATATTTGCAAATCGATGCTTGCTTGGCAAAAATTTGGAAACCTTTCAACACCAACTTCTTCTGGAAAAAAAGGCGACCATTTGGTTGGTGAATACTATGTGAAATTCGATATCGAATACAAAAAACAAATTTCGGAGCTTACTGCACAAGGTTTGACCGAAGAACAAGCCAAAAAGGAAGCTCCAATTTTGCTCGAAGCCCAAGAAATGCTCAGAAAGTGGGAAGCTAAAGACATCGAAATTTACAACCTTTGGAAAGAAATGAACTCATGGGTTTATGATGGATTTGAAAAAACCTATAAAAAATTAGGAGTTTATTTTGATAAAATGTATTATGAATCTGAAACCTATTTACTTGGTAAACAAAATGTTATAGAAGGTTTAAAAAATGGTGTTTTAATTCAAAAAGACGATTCCTCTATTTGGGCTGATTTGACCGCTGATGGATTGGACGAAAAAATTCTTTTGCGTTCTGATGGAACTTCGGTTTATATGACTCAAGATATTGGAACAGCCATTTTGCGACACAATGAATTTAATGCAAATGAAATGACTTATGTTGTTGGTAATGAGCAAGATTATCATTTCAAAGTATTATCACTTGTTTTACAAAAATTAGGTTATGATTGGGGCAAAAAATTACACCATTTGTCGTATGGAATGGTAGAACTGCCTGAAGGTAAGATGAAATCGCGTGAAGGAACTGTGGTTGATGCCGACGATTTGATTGATGAAATGATAGAAACTGCTCGTAAAACTTCCCAAGAACTTGGAAAACTCGACGGTTTATCGCTCGAAGAAGCCGAAAAAGTCTATTATACCATTGCAATGGGAGCTTTGAAATATTTTATTTTGAAAGTTGATCCACGCAAAAATATGACTTTCAATCCGAACGAATCCATTGATTTTAATGGCAATACAGGTCCTTTTATTCAATATACTTATGCTCGCATTCAATCTATTTTACGAAAAGCAAGTGAAATGAATATTGCAATTCAAAATGAATTTAAAGTGTTGAATATCAATAAAAAAGAAATAGATTTGATTAAATATTTGCATCGTTTGCCCGAAACTATTCAAGAAGCAGCGGCTAATTACAGTCCGGCTTTAATTGCAAATTTTGTGTACGAATTGGTGAAAGAGTTCAATCAATTTTACCATGAATTTTCTATTTTGAAAGAAGAAGATGAAATGGTGAGAAGTTTTAGATTAAGTCTTTCTAAATCAATTGCTTATGCAATTAAAAACTGTATGAATCTATTAGGTATAGCGGTGCCAGAACGAATGTAAATTCTTACTTTGATAGTGCAAAAAGCCAATTTTTTTGAAATATTTTTCAATAAAATTGGTTTTTTGTTTTAAAATCCTTAACTTGCAATAATTTTAAATTCTTGTAATTTAGTCGTTTAATTTTTTCTTTAAAAAAAAAGCTTTTTTTTTATGAAAAAATTTGCAGAATAAAAGAAAATGTTCTAATATTGCAGAATAAAATAAATTAATATGTAAAACTCTTTTAATAGATACTAAAATGCCAAAAATTAATAAATACGAAGACATAAGCCAAATAGAACGCGAAGCAAAAAAAGACTACATTGATAGACACTCAGCTTTTGTGCATTGTGAAGATTCTGCTGTAAAAGGCGAAAAATTTAAGGTAAAAGTTAAAGTTGGCGACCAATACAAACATCCAGATGATTTTGACCATTTTATTAAATATGTTCAACTTTGGAACGGCGAAACTTTTTTAGCTGAAACCCATTTCACGCCCGGAACTTACGGAAATGCTCCTGCTAACGTAGAAGTAGATTTTTATATTGTTCCGCAAAAAAGCTTGAAATTGACAGCAATGGCTTATTGCACAAAACATGGTTTGTGGCAAAGTGATGAAAAAATAGTAACTGTAGAATAAATTATACTTTTTTATGATATTTTGAAAAGCTTCCTTAATTTTTAAGGAGGCTTTTTTTTGTTTTTGATAATCCGAAACTATTTTCTTTTTTAGAGACTCTTTTTTATATTTTTGCGTTATTTTATAAAGGTTCGTTTCCAATAAGTTTGGAGCTAATTTTTCTTGAATGTAAATAAATTTTGAATTGATTTTGTTATAATTTATTAAAAATGAGATATTTAATTTTGTTTGTTCTTGTTTTGTTTGTGCAATTTTCTTTGGCGCAGAGGAAAGATTATTTTGGTGGTGAACGATTTTTAGATTCCAAATTTACTGTTGAGTGTATAAAACAAGTGAAATATGGCGAAAATCTTACTCATAAAGGTAAAAAACAGCTACTTTTTATGGATATTTATTTGCCAAAAGACGATACAATGAAGAAACGACCTGTTATTATTTTGGCATATCCCGGAGCTTTTATGGCTGGTTCTAAGCAACTTGGCATTATGAAAACAATGGCATATCAACTTGCCGAATTTGGTTATGTGGTTGCAAGCATTGATTACAGGCGTGGCTATGGAAAAGGAAAGAGTGAAGACGAAATTGGCAAATCTACCGTTTTGAGAGCTATGCAAGATATGAAAGCGGCGGTTCGTTTTTTTAGAAAAGATGCAGCAACAAATAACTTATACCATGTTGACAGTGAGTTGATTGCTATTGGCGGTTCCTCGGCTGGAGCTATTGTTGCGCTGCAAACTGCTTATTTAAAGGATACTGTTGATTTTCCTTGTTTACCTTATCAAGAGATGGGTGGCTTTGAAGGAAATTCTGGAAATTATGGGTATTCGTCTGATGTACAATGTGTTATTTCACTTGCTGGTGTAGTAGGCGATACGGCTTGGCTCAGCCCAAATGACCCACCGGTTTTATTGATGCAAGGCGATCAAGATTATTTTGTTCCTTTTAGACACGGAAAAATTCGTATGCGAGTAGGAAGAATTGCTTCATTATTTATACCTCATGTTCCTGAAGTTGAGGCATTTGGAAGTTTACCAATTTCAGAAAAAGCTAAGCACATTGGATTAAATTATGAGCTTGTAGTTTTTGAAAATAAAGGGCATTGTCCGTATGATATGTACATGTGCCCTAAAACCTACGCAAAAGAACAAGATTTGGTGATTAATTATATTCGCAATTTTTTATATAATAATTTATTAAAAAATGAAGAAAAAATTGTAAAAACAGATATTTTCTACTTGGGCAAAGCTTACATATCAGAAATTAAAAAGGGGGAAGATATAACCATAGAATTGCCAGATAAATACATAAAAACCATAAAAGTATATGTTAGAGATGCAAATGATGATAAAAAATTTATAGAAAAGAAACTCAAAAGCAAAAATGGAATTTATGTCCTGAAAAATAACTTAAAAAAAGGTAAGTATGTTTTGAAAGTTCGTTGGGGCGAGTATCGGACGAGGGTTTATTTTGAAATTCAATAAAATTTGAATTAAAGCTAAAGAAAAAAAAGTAAAATGAAAATATGCGTTAGTGTTATTTTAATTTGAGCAAGCTTTTTGTAATCAATTAGATTTTAAGTACTTGGTGAAATGAAATATACAATATAATTTTGCTCTCTACTATAAAAATATTTTTTTGATAATTTAGGAACAATCTTTGTGTTTAATTCTTAAATACTTGAAAATATATTTTTTTTTGATTACTCAACTTTTTTTAAACTTGTCCAAATAAATTCTACAAAAATAATATTTTTAGTATAAAATGTTTATTATTTATAATTAAAAAAATTAATGAATATGAAAGTCAAATATATTGCAAGTTTATTGCTATTTTCTTTATTTAATTCCATAGTCATGGCTCAATACGATCAATTTCCCAAACTTGATGAGCTTTATGAGGCTGGAGAATATCAAAATTGTATTGATAAAGCTGAAAAATACTCCGAAAAAGACAAAAAACAAGCTTTGCCCTATTATTATTCGGCATTATCGTATTTTGAAATGGCAAAAGTAGCTTCAGATGAAAAAGAAAGGTCAAAAAACTTAAAAAAAGCGCTTTCTACTTTGAAAATGGCACAAACTAAAGACAAAAAGTCGGTTTTCGAATCGCAATTTGGGCATACAATCGATGAGTTACAGATAGAAACTCGTACATTTGCATCTACGCTTTATCAAAAGGACAAAGAAGATTCGAAGCCATTTTACAATTATTTAGTAACCGTTTTTAGTGATACTACACAGCAATACAGAGAGTTATATGGCTTAATCGACATTAAAACAACAACTGACGTAGGAATAGATTTAGAAGCGAAAGCAAAAATTGGTACCAATATTACCGATGCAAATGGCTTAAAACAAGGTCTTTGGCGTAAAATTTACCCTAATGGAGAAATTGCTTATGAAGCTCGATTTAAAGACGATATTCCGGAAGGAACTGTTAGACGCTACCACGATAACGGTAAGTTACAAGCAGAACTTACTTATAATCAAGCTGGTGTAGATTATGCGCAAGCATCAATTTTTTCACCCGAAGGAATACTCGTTGCGGAGGGTTTTTATAATGGAACAAAAAAGGACAGTACTTGGAGATATTATTCCGACGACCGCAATTTAGCTGAAGCTGAGGCTACTGAGAAAAAATTGAGTGTTACTAGCGGAAAACTTCACTATTTAATTTCTGAAGAAAATTTTAAAAATGGAATTAAAAATGGTAAAGATATTAAGTATTTTCCGAGTGGAAATATGTCGCAACTTGTTACTTGGAAAATGGGAATTTTGCATGGACCGTCTAAAGAATTTTTTACAAACGGTAAAGTAAAAGTTGAATTTTATAATAGAGAAGATAAACGTACAGGTGCTTACAATCAGTATTTTACTAGTGGAAGACCTGAAATTTTGGGTTATTATTTGTCAGGGCATAAGCACGGAAAATGGGTTTATTACACTTCTACGGGTGAAGTTGAAAGTGAAACGTACTATTTATATGGCGAAGCAAAGAATCAAAACGAACTCGACGAGCGCGAAACAAATATTTTGAAAGAATTTGAGAAAAATAAAGGGCAGTTAGATGACCCAGAGAATTATAGAAATGACCCTGATGCTTTTTTAAGAAAATTTTAATTTTTTATTAAGTTATTTTTTTTATTATAATTTTTATATGCGAAAATTTTTAATTTTTATTTCTTTCTTGATTTATTACAGTCAAATTTCTGCTCAAGAAAATATCTTTTTCAGAGATGATTTTAAAGATAATACTTTTAAGTGGAATTATGACCCAAATAGAGAATTAACTGTTTTTATTGAAGACAGTTGCTTGGTTATAAATAATATAAGCTCGCTTTCACAACCAGTTCGGTATGTCAGAAATTTATTTTTGTGCAACGATAGTAATTTTGTGATAGAAACAAAATTCAAATTTTCTGGAGTTGAAGAAGAAAGTTTTGCGGCTTTAATTTGGCATAGTAGAGACAAATCCAATGGGTTTTATTTCGAAATTTCAAATTTAGGGAAAGTTAGAGTTTGGGGAAATAAAATGAGTAAAAGTGTTGATTTTATGCCATCAACTGAGTTTCCTGCTCTTTCGGGCGAAGAATGGTTTATTTTAAAAATAAAAAAAACTGGGCAAACCCAATATTTTTATGTTAATAATATTCTGGTATTTACTTCTCCTTATCGTGGGCAATTAGGTGCTGAAATAGGTTTTGCAATTAGTAAATTTACCAATATTAGTGTCGATTATATTCAAGTAGAGCATGCGCCTATAAAGGAAACAAATTCTAAAATTGCCGAAAAATTAAGCGACGACGATTTGTTCTGGATTATAAAAGAGGAAAAATATAAAGAACAAATTTCTATAATTGGCAAAATATACGATATGAATACCGGAGGTTTGATTAAAGATGCTGAAGTTTTAATGTTTGATAGTATTGATAATCAATTAAGTACTACTCATTCTGATGCAGAAGGTAACTTTTTAGTACAGACCAAATTTGCAGAGCAAGTGGTTGTAAAAGTTAGGCACGATGGGTTTTTGATGAATGCAAAAGATTTTAGTTTTTCGGTAAATGATGAAAGCTTTGAACGTAAACACGATTTTTACTTGCAACGAATAGAGGTTGGTAAAGTTTTTGCGTTGAAAAATGTGCTTTTTGCTCAAGGAAATGCTGATTTATTGTCAGAATCTTTTTTTGAACTGAATAAGTTGGCTGATATGATGAAAGATAATCCAAAAATTGAAATTGAATTGGCGGGGCATACTGATAATAGCGGAACGACTGAAAAAAACTTAATTTTATCCGAAGATAGAGTAAATTCAGTTAAAAAATATCTGATTAATAGAGGAATAAGTGAAACTCGAATTACTGGAAAAGGCTACGGTGGTGAATTTCCGATTGCAAGTAATAATAGTGATTTGACTCGTAGATTGAATAGAAGGGTGGAGTTTAAAATAGTGAAAATGTAATTAATTATAATTTTAAGCATATATGTATAGATTTGTAGTAACTTTTTTAATAACAATAATTTATTTTTATGGCTTTTCACAAGAAAACATTTATTTGAGAGACGATTTTACCTCAAATAAATTTAAATGGAATTTGCTGGAAAATAAAGATTTGATAACAAAAATAGAAGATGGAAATTTGCTTATTTTCAATAAAACTAAAGAATCAAAATCGGTTAGATTTGTGCAAGATATGTTTATGTACAATGATAGTGATTTTTATATAGAAACGAAAATTGAATTGCAAAGCTCTGAAAAAGAACAATATGGTGGTTTGATTTGGCACAGCTTAGACGAAAATAACGGTTTTTACTTTGAAGTTTCAAATAAAGGGAAAGCTAGAGTTTGGGCAAATAAAGATGGAGGAGTTTTTAATTTGCTGAAATGGACTGAATTTCCTGAATTGGTTGATAAAAACGCTTTTGTGTTGAAAATTGATAGAAAAGGCAATTTAATGAATCTTTTTGTAAATGATATTTTAGTTTACCCTTCAAAATATCGTGGTCAATTTGCTTATCAAATTGGTTTTATTGCAGGGAGTGAAGCTAGCTTGAGTGTTGATTATCTTTTAGTTAAACACCCAAAAGTTGACATTTCCGATAAGAAAATAGCTGATAAAATAAAGAAAAATGATTTATTTTGGATTTTAAATGAAGATATTCGTTTCAAAGCAAAAATAAACGGTAGTGTAAAAAATGCTCTAACAAATGAAATTGTTGAAAATCTGATTGTTAATATAGTCGATTCCGAAGGAAAGCAAATTAATGTTGAAAATTTAAATACAAATATTGGTTTTTTTGAGTTTATTCTTACCGAAAAAAAACAGTTTTTTTTGAAAGTTAGAGCAAAAAATTATATTACTCAAACGGTTTTGTTAGATATGAATGTAGATGAAAATTCTGTTGAAATTACCAAAGAAATTCTTTTGAGCCCGGTAGAACTTGGAAAAACAATTCAACTCGAAAATGTACTTTTTGAGCGCAGTCAAGCTATTTTACTGCAAAGTTCATACAAAGAACTTGATAAACTGGCAGAATTTATGTTAGAAAACCCTAAAATTGAGATTGAATTGAGCGGACATACCGATAATTCCGGAAATGCAACTTTAAATTTGGAACTTTCTGAAAAAAGAGTATTAAAAGTGATGCAATATTTGATTGAGAAAGGTATAGATGAGTCTAGAATTGCAGGTAAAGGCTATGGAGGTTCAAAACCAATTGCAAATAACGATAATGAGATGACTCGAAAATTAAATAGACGAGTAGAATTTAAAATAACAAAAATGTAAATTTTAAGGTATTTTATTTTTATGATTTAGCTTTTTATAATTACGTTTTTGTAATTGTAAAAAGCTTTTTTTTTGATTAAATCAAAATATTTCATAAAAAGAAATATCTTTGTTGTTTAGTTATTTTAACTGAGGCTATTTTTATAATTATCTGTAATTTAATAATTTGAATTAATTTAATGAAAATGCAATGAAAAAATTAATTTATTTTCTTATCATGCTTTTTATTGTTCCTGCTTTTGGTAGTTTTGCGCAGAAACGCTCAATGACCATTGATGATTTGATTAAATGGAACGCAATAAAAGAAGAAAAAATTTCTACAAATGGAAATTATGTAAGTTATCAAGTGCAACCTAATAAAGGTGATTCTAAGGTTTATTTGTTTGATTATCAGTATAATAAAACAAATAGGTTTGATAGAGCTTACGAAACAAATTTTGGATTTGACAACAATTTTTTTATCTTTAAAATTAAAGTTCAAGAAGATACTTTAAAGAAAAAAAAGCTGGCAAAAGAAAAACCGGATAAGTTACCAAAAGATAGTTTGGGTATTTATTTCTTCGAAAAGGATAGTCTTATCAAAGTAGAGAAGGTGAAAAATTATTTTTTACCTGAAAAAAACAGTTCATGGTTTGCATATACGTATGAATATGAGGAAATTAAAAAGATAGACACAACTAAAGTAATTGTAGATACTTTAAAGAGTGAATTGAAAAAAGAGACAGAAAAAAAAGAGAAGAAAAAGGCAAAAGAATACAAGCAAGATGGGCATCGTTTGGTACTTTTTAATACCTCAAATTTTTCGAGTTATATATTTGAAAATGTAGTAAATGTAGCTGTTTCCGAAAAGGGTGAGCGATTTGCATATATTGTAAATAAAAATGATAGCATCGATACAGCTTCTGTTTATCTATTTGATACTAAGCTTGCTAAATCGCAATTGATTTTTCAAAAAAATGGTGAAGCAACTGGTCTTTGCATTGATAAAAAAGGCTTACAAACGGCTTTTTTGCATAGTAATGATACCATTGATGAAAGACGTTATTCGTTGATATACAGTAAAATAGGAACAGTGCCAAAAAACTTGCTTGACACAATTTCTCCTAATTTAAGAAAAGGTTGGGGAGCTAGTCATTTTAAAACTCCTTATTTTTCCGATTCAGGTAATTTACTTTACTTTGGAGTAGCCGAATTTCAGA